>CANRPI010000021.1 GCA_947632475.1 uncultured Clostridia bacterium
TGATACTCATAATAAAATTGGAAAAATAGTTAGAAAAGCAATTAAACAAGCAGGACGGAACTATGCCAGAAGAATTGAAGATAGATAAATCTGTAATGAAATTTTGGAATAGAAGTATTATTTGTTAATTAGGAGGAGTTTAAATAATGGGTAAAGTTTTGAAAGTAAGAGAAGTAGGAGATCCAATTTTAACTACAAAATGTCAAGAAGTAGATATTAAAAACATCAATAAAGAAATATTAGAAGAAATTGATGATTTAAAAGAAACACTAAATTTTACAGATGGATTTGGAATTGCAGCACCACAAGCAGGAAAAAGAAGAAAAAATCACAAGTATAACGAGGCTACTTTTTCAGCAGCCTCATTATAACTAAATCCTTCTTCTGTAATTTGATAGAACAATTCACATCCTCTATCAATTTCTTTCTGCTGCATGTTTTTATCTGCACCAGAATATTCTAAAGCAAACCTTTTCTTCTTTTTCATCTAATAAACCTCTGTAGATATAATGTGTAAGGATTAGCATTTATATGTGTTGTTATATGAGCTATCCCTGGCATATCTTGTATGCTTTCTACTATTGTTTGTATTTTCGTATTTGTTTTTATTTCAATAGAAGCAGGTATAGGATTATTCTGATTAGTATAATCATTTAATAAATCTCCTTTTTCTTCTATATTATTTTTTAATCTCTCTAATGCCTTTTCTTTTGAAACATATTCCATCTCTATATTATCACTTTTTTTGATTATTCTATTTTTTATGTTTTCTATTTGTTCATCTGTTATATCATCTTTTAAATATATTTCCATTGTAGAAGCAATTTCATTGTAATTGTTATAAACTTGTATATTAAAAAAGACTAAAAATATTAAAATTATAGATACAACTAATATCATTATATTCCTCTTATTCATATTCTTTTTAATACTCTTAAGAAAATCAATTTCTTTAATTTGATTTTTTTCACCATTTTCCTGTCTTATTTCTTCTAAAATCTTTTTACATTTTTCACATTCTTTTAAGTGTTCTTCTACTAATTTTTTAGAAGTGTTACTTAAAATATTATCATTATAGCTAAATAATAAATCGCCAACAATATCACATTCATTTTTCATTTTCTAGTTCCTCCTTTAATTTTTGCTTACCACGAAAGAATACAACTCTTGCCCAATTCGATGTTTTATCCATAATTTCAGCAATCTCATTATATTCAAAATTGCCAAATATTCTTAAATACATTACATTTTTAGTATCTTCATCAAAATGTTGTATTTTTTTTAATAATCTTATTTTCCCCTCTTTATTGCAAAGATTTTCTTCTATTGTTTCTTCAACAAATAATGTATTTTGTAATACATCTAAAGGTATTTCTTTTTTTAGTTTTTGCTTTTTAATTTTCTTGTACCATATGTATTTACTAATTTGACATAGCCATGTTGATATTTTACATTCGCCTCTAAATTTCTTTATGTCTTTTACAGCTACTAAAAAAGTTTCTTGGACAATTTCTTCGGTTATATCTTCATTTCCAGTTAAGCAGAATACATATTTGTATACAATTTCACTATATTTTTCGTATATTTTTTTCATATCCTGCATAACATTTTCCTCCTTTCACTTATTTAGTATATTTTTTTGCTATTTTGTTACAAATATATAAATAAAGAGAATCACTTCCCTGCTAGCCATTAGAGAAGCGATTCTTTTATTAACTTTTTTATGGTACCACATTTTGTGGCTCCTTGTTTTGTATATTTATTAGACTTAAAAAAACTAGTTTTTAATAAAATACAATATTAACCCACCTATTATCGCAAGCAAAAATCCAACTATTTTTAGTCCACTTGAAGCATCATTTTGGTCTCCAAAGCCAAAAAATCTTTTAGTTATCAAACGTGCATCATACACTAAAATAACACCCAAAAATAATATAATTATTGCAATTAAACCTATTACTAATTTAAACATAATTTAACATCCTTTTTCCTCATTTTTTTACAATATACCATTTTATATAATAAAAATCAAGCTTTACAACTTAAATTTCTATTCTATCAGAAAATTTATCCTTAATCAAATTCTTTAACAACCTATTTTCTTCATTATTCAAGTTAGGATCTTTAAGAAGAATTTGCTCTGCAGCACTTTGAGCAAGCTTAAGTATTGGAATATCTTCAAACAAATTTGCAATTTTAAATTCTGGAAGTCCATGTTGAGCCGTTCCAAAAAAATCTCCTGAGCCCCTTAATTCCAAATCTTTTTCAGATATTATAAATCCATCATTTGTATCACACATTACTTTCATTCTTTTTCTTACAACTTCGCCTTTACCCTCATATTTTAATATGCAATATGATTTATATTCTCCACGACCTACTCTACCTCTCAATTGATGAAGCTGTGCTAGTCCAAATCTTTCTGCATTTTCTATTACCATTATGTTACTATTTGGAACATCAACTCCTACTTCAATTACAGTGGTAGAAATTAATATGTCTATTTCTCCTCTTTTAAATCTTTCCATAATTTCATCTTTTTCTTTTGGTCTCATTTTTCCATGTATATAATCTACTTTGTATTCTGGAAATACTTCTTTTTTGTAGTTTTCATATAATTTTTCTACTGATTTTAAATCCATTTCTTCATTTTCTTCTACCAGTGGACACACTACATAAGCTTGTCTTCCTTGTTCTATTTGCTTTTTTATAAAATTGTTTACTCTATCTGTCATACTTTTATTAACAGCAAATGTCTCTATCTTTTTTCTATTTGGTGGAAGCTCATCTATTATTGATATGTCTAAATCGCCATATAATATTAATGCTAATGTACGTGGAATTGGAGTGGCTGTCATTACTAATACGTCTGGTTTTTGACCTTTTTCTACTATTTTTGTTCTTTGCTTTACACCAAAACGATGCTGTTCATCTGTTACTACTAACCCTAAATTTTTAAATATTACATTTTCTTCTAATATAGCATGTGTTCCTATTAATATGTCTATTTTTCCTTCTACCAATCTTTGTAATAATTCTTCTTTCTTCTTTTTAGATATTCCTGAAATTAATAATTCACATTTAATGTTTAAGTCTTTTAACATTTTTTGAAAGTTTTCAAAGTGCTGAGTTGCAAGTATTGCAGTTGGTACCATTATTGCTGCTTGATATCCACTTTTTACTGCCTTATATGCAGCACACATTGCTACTACTGTTTTTCCTGACCCTACATCTCCTTGTAATAACCTATTCATTGGTTTGTTTGATTCCATATTATTGTCTATTTCTTCTAGCACTCTTAATTGTGCTTTTGTCAATTTAAATGGCAATGTGTTTATTACTTCTGACATTTTCACATCTTTGCTAAATTTTATTCCATCTTCTTCTGTTAAATATCGATTTTTTAACTCTGATAAAGCTAATTGTACTGAAAATAATTCTTCAAAAACTAGCCTTTTTCTTGCTATATTAAAGTCTTCAAACTTTTCTGGGAAATGGATTCTTTTGGTTGCTTCATTTATTTCTTGTAAGTTATATTGCTTTAATATATACTCTGGTAAAGTTTCCTGTAATTTTCCATATACTTCTTGTATTGCATTTTCCATTATTTTTCTTATTGTGTTTTGAGATAATTTGTATGTTAATGGGTAAATTGGTATTATTCGCCCTGTATTTTTTTCTTGTTCCCCTTTGTCAAATACAGGAGACATTAAAGTTATTTTTCCACTTTTCATGCTTATTTTTCCATAAAATCTATATTTTTCTCCTACTTTGAATATAGATTTTAAATAATTTTGATTAAACCACATTGCAGTTGCTGACATTGTTTCATCTCTTATTATCATCTTTTGCATGGTTCTTCCACTCATTCTTATGTCTGTAATTCTGCTACATATTACCGCTTCTATTAGCACTTCTTCCCCTTCTTGACATTCACATAAAGCCTTTGGTTTGCTTCTGTCTTCATATGTTCTTGGATAATATGTTATTAAGTCTTTTAGTGTATATATACCTAACTTGTTTAATAATTGTACTCTATTTGGACCTACCCCTTTTATATATTTTACATCATTTTCTAAATCCATCTTTTGCTATCCTCCTCTTTTAGGTACGCAAAGTTTTTATTTTATTTTTAATAGCTTGAATTCTAAGCCATCTGCACTTACAAGTTTAAAATTGATACCAAAATGTTCTCCTTCTATTGCATCTTTTATTGACATTGAATGTAAATGTGCATAATAACATTTTCTTATATGGTATTTTTTCATGATTTTTATAAATTCATTTTCCTTGTTTTGCATTAAATCATTACTTGTTATTGGAGGATAGTGCATAAATACTATTATTTCTTTATTTTCTCCAAAATTTTTTATTCCTTCTTTTATAGATAGTTCTAATCTTAATACTTCTCTTTTGTTTAATTTTTCATCATTTTCGGTTTCTTCTAAATTTGTCCATCCCCTAGTTCCTGCAATTATGGTATTTTCATACTCATATGCATTGTTATAAATAAAGTCAATATTTTTAAATTCATTTTTTTTCAAAAATTCTCTCATGCTTTTTAAAGTAGTCCACCAGTAATCATGGTTTCCCTTTAATAACAATTTTTTACCTGGTAAATTGTTTAAATATTTAAAATCTTCATATGTATCTTTTAAATACGTTGACCATGAAAAGTCTCCTGGTATTATTACTAAGTCCTCATCTTTTACTTTTTCTAACCAATCTTTTTTTATTTTCTCTTCGTGTTCTTCCCAATTTTCTCCAAATATGCTCATTGGTTTATTTTCGCTAAATGATAAGTGAAGATCTCCTATTGTGTATATTGGCATTTATTTTCCTTCTTTCAATGTTTTAAATTTTTAAATTTGGTACTGCATTTAGGTCTATTTCGTCTCTTTTTCCTGCTATGTAATTATAATATCCACTTGAAGCTATCATTGCTGCATTATCTGTGCATAGCTTTAAGTCTGGCATATATACTTTTATTCCTGCATTTTCTAGTTTTAAAAATTCACTTCTTATATATGAATTTGCTGAGACTCCACCAGCTAATGCAATTGTTGATATTTTTGTTTTTTCTATTGCTTTTTTTACATTTTCTATTAATGTTTCTGTTATTGTTTTTTGAAAACTTGCACATAAGTCTGCTTTATTTATATCTGGATTTTTATGGTGTAAATTTATTACTGCTGTTTTTATTCCACTAAAACTGAAGTCTAATGAATTCTCGTCTGTGAAATGTGTTTTTGGAAGTATAATATTTGCTTCTCCCTCTTTAGCAAGTTTGTCTACTTTTGGTCCTCCCGGATACCCTAACCCTACAACTCTTGCTACTTTGTCAAATGCTTCTCCTATTGCATCATCACGCGTTTTTCCTAGCATCTCAAATTTTGTGTAATCTTTTACATGAATAATTCCAGTATTTCCTCCTGACATCATTACACATATAAATGGTGGCTTTAAAGTACTATGTGTTATGTAGTTTGCTGCAATATGACCTTCTATATGGTTTACTCCTACTAATGGTTTGTTAATTGCAAATGATAATGCTTTTCCATATGATAACCCTACTAATAATGCACCTACTAGTCCGTGGTCCATATGTTGGTGTTATTGCATCTATTTGTTCTAATTGTATTTTTGCTTCACTTAGTGCTTTTTTAGCTACTCTAGAAATAGCCTCAATGTGATTTCTTGAGGCTATTTCTGGTACTACTCCACCATATTTTTCATGTATTGGTATTTGAGTATCTATTATATTTGATAAAATTTCTCTTCCATTTTTTACTATAGCTACTGATGTTTCGTCACAACTAGTTTCTATTCCGCATTGTTATTACGTCTTTTTCCATTTTATTTTTCCTTTCATCTTATCTTTCAAATGCTCTGTTATTTTATATTTCTAATTTTTCATTTTATATTCCAAATATTGCTGTTCCTAAATTTATTATTCCTGTTGATATTAGTTGTATTACAGGTGATATTATAGTACCTGCTATTCCTGTAATCCAAATTACTACAAATATTATATAAAATATATTTTGATTATTTACAAACCATTGCTTTGCTTTATATGGTAAAAATGGCATTATGATTTTTGAACCATCTAATGGTGGCAAAGGTATTAGGTTAAATACTCCTAACCCAATGTTTATTGATATAGTTGCTGATATAAGTAGCATTACAATTGTTCCTACTGTTGAGGTCATGAACTCAATTCCTGAAAATTTGTATATTGCACAATAAATTAGTGTGAATATTATTGCTAAAATTATGTTCATTAATGGTCCTGCTACTGATACTATTGCTTCTCCCTTCTCCATTGAGATTTTTCTAGTATAGTTTCTTGGGTCTACATGGACTGGCTTTCCCCAGCCAAATCCTGCAAATAGTAATAACAATGATCCTATTGGATCTAAATGCGCTAATGGATTTAAACTTAGCCTTCCTTCATTTTTTGCTGTGTTGTCTCCTAGTTTATATGCCGCAAATCCATGTGCAAATTCATGAAATGTTATTGCAACTAATACTCCTGGTATTGTTATTAATAAGTTAAATAATGCTCCTGTGTCAGTTGCATATTGAGCAATTATTGCTATTATCATTATTGCTATTATAATGTATAGCGTTCTTTTATCAAATGAAAAATTAAACATATTCTCTCCTATTCTTTATTTATTTTTATTATTAAGAATTAACTTTTGACACTCTATTATTTGTACCTTTTTGAAATTATAATATTACATTAATCTATAATATTACATTAATCTATAATATTACATTAATGGCTTCATGGTTGGAAATAATAA
This sequence comes from uncultured Clostridia bacterium, assembly GCA_947632475.1. GTDB lineage: Bacteria > Bacillota > Clostridia > TANB77 > CAG-508 > CAG-269. Next base: position 6,813 of record CANRPI010000021.1, read on the forward strand.
TACATCTCTTACAGATGATGCGTCTGTTAATAACATTATTAGTCTGTCTACTCCTATTCCAAGTCCTCCTGTTGGTGGTAAGCCTATTTCTAGGGCTTGTATATAATCTTCATCCATCATTCCAGCTTCTTCATCTCCAGCTTCTCTAGCTTCTACCTGTTTTTTGAATCTTTCATATTGATCTATTGGGTCATTTAATTCTGAGAAAGCATTTCCATATTCCCTACCACCTATAAATACTTCAAATCTTTGTGTCATTCTCTTATCATTCTTACATTTTTTTGCAAGTGGTGATATTTCTATTGGATATTCATATATAAATGTTGGTTGTATTAATGTTTTTTCTACATATTCATCAAAGAATAAACTTATTACATCTCCTCTTGTTTCTTTTGTTTTATCTGGTATTTCTATTTGTTTTTCCTTTGCTAATGCAACTGCTTCTTCATCTGTTTGTATTTGGTTAAAATCTATTCCACATGCCTCTTTAATAGAATCTATCATTGTTATTCTTTTCCAACCAGGTGTTAAATCTATTTCTTGCCCTTGATAAGTTATTTTGGTTGTTCCCAATATTTCTTTTGCTGTTCTTGAAAATAGCTCTTCTGTTATTTCCATCATATCATTTAAATCTTGATATGCAGCATAAAGTTCTAGTTCTGTGAACTCTGGATTGTGTCTAATATCCATTCCTTCATTTCTAAATACTCTACCTAATTCATATACTTTATCAAATCCACCTACTATTAACCTTTTTAAGTTTAATTCTAATGCTATTCTTAAATACATGTCTATGTTTAATGCATTGTGGTGTGTTATAAATGGTCTTGCTGTTGCTCCCCCTGATATCGTGTTCAATATAGGTGTTTCCACCTCTAAATAACCTTTTTCATTTAATATTTCTCTTATTTTACTTATTATTTTACTTCTTAATATAAAGCTATCTTTTACTTCTGGATTTACTATTAAATCTGTGTACCTTTGTCTATATCTTAAATCTGGATCTTTTAGTCCATGAAATTTTTCTGGCAATGGTCTTAATGATTTTGAAAGTAGTTTTACTTCTTTTGCATGTACTGATATTTCTTCTGTTCTTGTTTTAAATACAAACCCTGTTATTCCTATTATATCTCCTATGTCCCATGTCTTAAAATCTTTATAATCTTCTTCTCCTAAGTCATTTATACTTACATAACTTTGTATTTTTTCATCACAATCTTGTATAGTACAAAATGAAGCTTTTCCCATTATTCTCTTTGCTACTATTCTTCCACAAACTGTTACATCTTTTTGTTCAAACTTTTCATAGTTTGATTTTATTTCTCCAGCTGTGTTTGTTCTATTAAATTTTGTTATTTCATATGGATCTTTACCTTGTGCTTGCAATTCTGCTAACTTTTCTCTTCTTATTTGCATTAAATGGTTTATATCTAATTCTTCTATTTGATTATTTGAGTTGTTTTGGTTTTCTTGCATTTTAATCTCTCCTATCTCTTTTTTTCTTTGCTTATTATACCTCAATTTACTGCAAAAGTAAAGGGTTATTTTGGTCATTTTGGGGACAGACTAAATTTAGTCTGTCCCCAATTAACCATTAGCCATATAGTTTTTCTAAAACTATTATAAACATTGCATGTGACCAACCAAGTCCTATTACCCAATTTGGTTTTAATGTTTGATTGTCTATTTGCTCTCCTAAGAAATAGTGCTTTCCACAAGTTTTTACTACAAAGTCAAATGTTTCTTTTGCCTTTCTTTTTTCTCCTGTTTCTAAGTAATATAATGTCATCCAAAGGTTTGCAATTGGCCATGGGTTTCCATTCATGTAGTGGTCTTGCTCAAATCTTTGGTATCCTCCTGTGTATGTTCTTAAAGTTAAGTTTATGCTTTCTACGGTGTTTTGTATTTTCTTTTCTTTTGCTTTGAAGACGTTAAATGGAGTTACAGCTCCTAAAATGCTTATGTCCATTTTTTTGTCTTCTGTGTTTCTTACATAGATTTTGCGTTCTTCGTCATATAATTTTTCGTTTATGTATTTTTTTATTCCTAATTGAAGTTTTTGAAGTTCTTTTTCGTTTTTGCTTATTTTTTCTTCTTTGAGTCTATTGTTTTCAAATTCTGAAACATTTTTTCCTAGTATTTTATATATTGATTGCATACATTCAAATGCTGAATATATACTTGCAAGTGAATATAAGTGTATTCCCTCATTCATTTCCCACAAATCATAGCTTATATGATATTTATGTCCTTTATTTGCCTTTGATTCTTCTATTTCTTCTTTTACTTTGTCTTTATCATGTTCTTCAGTTGCTTGCAAACCTAGCCAGTCTTCTATATATTTTTTTAGGAAATCTATTGCTTTTTCACACATTTTTAGATTGTCTTTCAAAAATTTTTCTGATTTTGTGTATTTGTAATGCTCATATACTCCATATACTACACTTGCTGTTTCGTCTATTTGATAGCCCCAACATGGTGCTAATTTTCCATCTGTGTAGAATCTCTGCTCCCACATTCCATTTTTACTTTGTGTCATTTTACAAAATATTTTGTAAAATTTTTCTGTTTCTTTTTCCATTTTTAAAATTTCCATAGCTTTTGTAATAAATACTGCATCTCTTGGCCAACAATATGCATATCTTCCACATTTTGTAAAGTTTTCGTCAATTTCTGGCGATGCAATTATTCCACCTGTTTCTATATTTGTTAATAATGGAAATAATAATATACTTCTTTTGTATATTTCGTAAATTATTTCTTCATATGAATTTTCACTTTCTTTTAAGTTTAATCCATTATGGTTTTTTACAAATTTTCTCCAGTATGCTTTTGTGTTTGTGTATTCTTTGTTTAAATCTATTTTTCTTATTCTTTCTATTTCTTCCTCATTTTGTGATATATTTTTATTTTCATCTATTAATATCTCAATTTCTATTATTTTCTTTTCATTTGGCTTTATTGTTCCTAAATCGTAAGAAATTGATGAGTCTTTTGACATTCCTATGTAGTCTTTATCATATATTTCTCCCCTTTTTATTGTTTCTTTACTTCCATTTATTTGATGACTTAAAATTTTATATCCTTTAGCAAAGGTTGATACTGTAAAATCATGTGCGTATTGCATCATTCCACCGTCTATTATTTTACATCCAACTAAATTGTTTTCATCTGATAATAACTCTGAATGAATATAAAATGATACATTTAAGTCAATTTTTGCGTCATTTAAAAATATGTATTTTTTTACTAATACATTTTCTTTTATCATTACATAATCTGTTTGGATTATTTTTAAATTAAAGTATGTATTAGTAATTTCTGTATTTAATACATTTGTGTCTATTTCATAATATTGCTTATATACATTGTTTATATCGTCATGAAAATATATTAAATCTGAATTGTTTATTTTTACTCCTGTATGAAAGAAGTTGATATATTGTCTATTATCTTTACTTGGAAAATATAACCTTTGTAACTCTCCTTTAGATGTTAGAGTTGCTATCATATTTCTATTTCCAATTATTGCTTCATTTAAATACTTTTTTTCCATTTTAGTTACATTCCTTTCTTAAGGCACAAATCTGATTAGAAAAGAATTAATTTTTTTGAATATGTTTGACTTTGTACCACATACAATATTAACCTTCAATTACATTTAATATTTGTTTTTCTAAATCTTTTATTTTTTCATTTATTCTAAATATGTCTGTGTCTGTTAAATTTTGGTTTGACATATCTTCTTTTACATAACTTTCCATGTCTTTTAATTCATCTTTTAGTTTTTCTAGCCTTCCTAATATTTCTGATTTTATAGTATTTTGAACTTTTCTTTCTATTTTATTTGTCATTTGTACTTTTTCACCTAACTCATAGGTCTCTCCAAATTCTGGTATTAATACAGGTATGTCAGTTTCTGTTTCTATTTTTTCTTTTAATACATCTTGAGATTCTTTTTCACCATGCACTAAAAATATTTGTTTTGGCTTTTCTATGAATGAATATATAAAATTCATAAGCCATTCTTGGTCAGCATGTCCTGAATAACCTTCTATATACTCAATTCTTGCATTTACTGCTATTTCTTCTCCAAATATTTTTACTTTTTTGGCCCCATTTACTATGCTGTAACCTAAAGTTCCAGGTGCCTGATATCCTACAAATAATATGGTTGAATTTGGTTTCCATAAATTATGTTTTAAATGATGCTTTATTCTTCCTACTTCACACATTCCACTTGCAGATATTATTATACTTGGTGTTTCATCTTCATTTAAGGCTTTTGATTCATCTGATGTTATTGTGAATTTTAAACCTGGAAATTCTAGCGGATTATCTCCTTGCATTATTTCTTGCTTTATTTCGTCTTCAAATAGATTTGTGTTTTCCTTAAAGACTTCGGTTGCTGATATTGCAAGTGGACTATCTACATATACAGGTGCACTCATTATTGTTTTATATTTTTTTATAAATTCTTCATCATCTTTTTCTTCTTTTAATTTATTGATTTCATATAAAATTTCTTGTGTTCTTCCTACTGCAAATGATGGTATTACAACTGTTCCACCGTTTATCTAAAGTTTCTGAAACTATATTTAAAAATAGTTCTGCTTTTTCATCATTTCTTATATGTAATCTACTTCCATAAGTTGACTCCATTATTAAGTAATCTGCATCTTCTATCATTGTTGGAGAGTCTAAAAGTGGTATATCGTTATTTCCTAAATCGCCTGTAAATACTGTTTTTTGCTCCTTTCCATCTTCTTTTGTCCATAACTCAATAATGCTTGAGCCTAACATATGTCCTGCATCATTTAGTCTAATATGTATGTCTTCAGTTATTTCTATTATTTCATCATAATTTAATGGTTCAAATAGTTTTAAACATCTCGCTGCGTCTTCTGCAGTATATAATGGAGGAAGTTCTGGCTTTCCTTTCCTTTTTCTCTTTTTATTTCTCCACGTAATTTCCATTTCTTGTATGTGACCACTATCTGGCAACATTAAAGCGCATAAATCACATGTGGCTTTATGTGCATACACTTTTCCTGTAAATCCTTCATTATATAACTTAGGAATTCTTCCTGAATGGTCTATGTGTGCATGTGTTAATAAAACAAAATCTAATTCACTTGGTACAAATTCAAATTCTTCTTGATTTTGCTCTTCTAGTTCTTGACTTCCTTGCCACATTCCACAATCTACTAAAAATTTCTTTCCACAAGCTTCTACTAGAAAGTTTGAACCAGTTACTGTTCTTGTCGCTCCTAAAAATGTAATTTTCATTTCTAATATCATTCCTTTCTAAAAATTATTTTGAAAATACCTTAATTTTTTTATTTAATTTTATTTGCAAATTTTTTTTGTTCAATTCTTTGTCAGCTTTTATAATATTTTTTTCTTCACAAGATTTTTCATCAAAAATTTGCACAAAAAAACTCTCGTTTTCTTTAGTTACTTGTATATACATTTGTTCTAAATTGATAATTCTCGTATTAAAAATATTTTTTGCAATCTCATAATTTAATTTTTCATCTTTTGCATAAATATCAATTAACTTTATTTTTGTAGCTTTTTGTATTAACATTTCTCCTGTCTCATTTAGTTGTTTTTTTAGTTCTGTCTTATCAATTATTCTTTTTTCTTGACTAAAAGGCAATAAATTGTAATATCTAAATTCATATATTAACTTCAAAATTTGTTGCTTTGTTTCAGCTTTTTCTATCTTAACTTGATAACACTTTAATATTAATTTTTGAAGAATAAGCTTTAACATTTCTAAATCTTTTTGCAAATCTTTCGTTTCTATAATTTCTAATAATTTTTTTCTTTCTTCCAATTCCTTTTTTAATTTAATAAACTTTTGTGGATTAAGAATTTCATTCAACTTCTCAATTTCTTTGATTTTTTTGTTTCTCTCTTTAGACATCATTTCTGATAATACTCTTATACTAAATATTTTTTCAGATATTTCTAATTTTTCATTTCTTTTTATATACTCTTTTTGTAGCATTTCTTTATTGTTTAATGTCTCATCAATTAACTTTATATCCTTAGTTAATTCTCTTTTTTTCTTTGTAATATTCTCAACCCATGATTTATTGTCTTGCATTTTTATAATTTGCTCTTCTATAGTTTGTTTCAATTTATTTAAATCATATTTTGAATTTTTATTAAATCTTATTTCTAATAAAATTGATATTTTTTTTAGGCACTCTATTATTTTATTTTTAATTTTCTTTCCATAATATTCTTCTAATTTATTTTCAAAACTTTCCATGTAATCAATTATATAATCTTTGTTTTCAACCCAGTTGTTCAAAAACTCGTATCCAATCAAAAATCTCAAATTTTGATAAACTAGATTGTGGTCTATACTCTCAATTTCTCTTGGCAAACTAATCCATGAATATCCATTAAAATCCCTTAATGGCTCAACTGAATTTATACAGTTTCCTACATTAATTAAGTTTGACAAAGTTTTATTTATAATAAAATATTTATTTTTTATTATAATATCATTTTTGCTTATTTTAGAAATGGCATATAGCATTTTTCGCTCTATTGGATAACATATAATTCTTTTATTTTTTTTATCAATTAAAAATGTCCTATTATTCATCAATTCGCTTTGTTTTGTGTGTAATTGCACAAAACTTATATCTTCACAATTTTCTTCAATATTTTTTATAAACATTTTTATAAATTCTTCTTTTGTTTCTACATTTTGCTTAACAATAGCATAATCATCATATCCAGCTTCTATTTTATAAAGTATACTAAGGAGATTACTTTTTACATTTTCTTTGAACATTTTATTTTCTAAAACTTTTTCTAATTCGTTATTGTAATCTTTTTTTACAATTTTTTCTAAAAAGTTTTCATTATTCTTCTTTTGCAAAACATACTCTCCTTTCTTATGTAAAATATGAGGTTTTAATTGTCCCTTACACTCATTTTTAATTCATTTAATTTATCCAATGTCATTAATACTTCCCTTGGTTTGCTTCCTTGATATCCTGATATTACTCCTCTTTCTTCCATTTGGTCTATTATTCTTCCTGCTCTTGCATATCCTACTTTGAATCTTCTTTGAATAAATGAAGTTGAGGCTTGTCCTGTTTCTATTACTGTTTGAATTGCATCCATTAAAAATGGATCTGTATCATCATCCTCTGCAGATGATTCTGCTATTTCTTTATCTGTTTTATTGCTATTTTCAATGCTTTCTAGAATGTCTTCATTATATGTAGCTGTTCCGTTTGATTTTATAAAATCTACAATTTTTTCTACTTCTTCATCTGTTACAAATGCTCCTTGCACTCTTGAAGGTTTTGGAGCTCCTGATGGGAAGAATAACATGTCTCCTTTTCCTAATAGTTTTTCAGCTCCAACACTATCTAATATTGTTCTTGAATCTACTTGTGATGATACTGCAAATGCTATTCTTGATGGTACATTTGCTTTTATTAATCCTGTAATTACATCTACTGATGGCCTTTGAGTTGCAATTACTAAATGCATTCCAGCTGCTCTAGCTTTTTGAGCTAAACGGCATATAGCATCTTCTACATCATTTTTTGCTACCATCATTAAATCTGCTAACTCATCTATTATTATTACTATTTGTGGCAATTTACCTAATTGACCTTCATTTACTTGACTATTTTCTTCTGATTCTTCTGAATTTTCGCTATTTGAATTACTTTTTTGAGCCTCTTTTTCTATAGCATTGTTATAACCTTTTAAATCCCTAACACCTTTTTCAGCAAACTTATTGTATCTTTCATCCATTTCTTGAACTGCCCAAGCTAAAGCACCTGCAGCTTTTCTTGGTTCTGTTACTACTGGTATTAAAAGATGTGGTATTCTATTATAAACAGATAATTCTACTACTTTTGGATCTATCATTACAAATTTTACTTCACTTGGTTTAGCATGATAAATTATACTTGTTATTATTGTATTTATACAAACGCTCTTTCCTGAACCAGTTGAGCCAGCAATCAATACATGTGGCATTTTTGCAATATCTGCCAACTGTATATTTCCAGCAACATCTTTTCCTAATGCAACTGTTAATTTGGATTTATTATTCTTAAACTCATCACTATCTAAAACTTCTCTTAAGTGCACAGCTTCTCTTTCTGAATTTGGAACCTCTATTCCAACTGCCTGCTTTCCAGGTATTGGAGCTTCTATTCTTATAGTTTCTGCTGCCAAATTCAAAGCTATATCATCTGCTAAATTTGCAATTTTACTTACCCTAACACCTTCAGATGGTTTTAGCTCATATCTTGTAATAGCTGGTCCTACTGATACATTCTCAACCTTTGCAGATACTCCAAAACTATACAACGTCTTTTGAAGCTTAGTAGCAGTATCTGTTAACGCTTTTGCACCGCCTTTTAAAGATTTTTTTGAAGGCTTACTTAATATTTCTATTGGTGGATATTCATAATGTTCATCTTCAACTGTTATACCATGTTCCAACTGTAAAACTGCGCGTTTCTTTTCTTCTTTTTGTTCTTCTACATCTTTAAATAAATTATTTTCTATAACATCTGGCTCACTATTTTCTTGGCGCATATCAAGCATTTGACTTTTATTCTGTTTTGTTAATGGTTCTAAATTATCATTTGAATGATCATATCTTTTTAATTTATGTCTACCATTTTCTTCCTCTTGTCCATCAATCAATCTTCCTCCAAAGTTTATTTTAATTTGATTATCCATAGGATTTCTTTCTTGTTCAGCCTCAACTCCCAAAGCCTTTCTATCCATTTTATCTGTTAAGCCTCTTTTGGTTCTTCTTCTAGATGATAAATTTTCTTCTTGTTCTTGCATTTGACTTTCTTCAAACCTTCTTTGTTGTAATTCTTCTCTCCTTGCCAATTTTTCTTCTCTTCTCTCATTAAGTCTGTCTACAATTCTACTTATAATTTCAGACATATTAATTCCAAATGTAAATACCAAAAATGCAGCTGAAACTCCAATACATAAAATAATTGCACCTGCATTTCCCAATAATTTTTCTAAAGGAACTGCAGCTAGTGCTCCAATAGCACCTCCTCCTTTATTTTGAGAGCCTAAATAATATGCATCTTTTACAACTTCAGACAACTCTTTATTGGTCTGAAGCTCTCCTCCTGAAATTTGAAAAACGCTCAAAACTATAGAAAAACTAACCAATGCTATTAAATACTGAGTTAATTTAGAAGTCACCTCTTCACCATCATTACAAGCTATTTTTATACCAATTGCAAAAACTCCCAATGGAAGAACATATTGCATTAATCCTAACATTCCTCCGCAATATTTCATTCAATTTTATTCCTATAACACCTGACTTTGTATATATTAAAACTGCCAAAAGTATACCAACTAATATTAATATGACTACAGCCAAATCTGTATTTGAAGCACGTTTCCTTGTTCTGGTATTTCTATAATTTGTTTTGTTGCTGTTCCTATTATATGTTCTTTTCCTTGCCATTATTTCTATCATCCTTTCACTTTTACCTCTTTACAAATAAAGACAGATAACAAAAGTCGTTTAATATGACTTTCATAAATCTGACTTTTTTATTATGGTCATTTTACGTCTGTCCCCAAAATAACCATCTCGGTACTATTCTAATTCTTTTCTGCTTTTTTCAATTGTCTTTACTGTGTCTTCTAAAGATATTTGCATTACATTTAATGCTTCTGTCATACTGTTTCCTAATTTTTCTAATGCTTGATTTAATACATTTTCTGTGTTTGCAAGTATGCTGTCTGCATATTCTTTTGTTCCTTTTGATATTTCTCTTGACATTTCGTTTGCTGTTTCTATTATTTCTGTTTTTTGTTCATAGGCTTTTCTTGTTATTTCATGTTCGTCTATCATTGATATTATCCTGTTTTCTGCTTCTTTTACAATTCCATCTGCTTCTTTTTGGGCTTCAACCAATATTCTTTTTCTTTCTTCTTTTACCCATTTTGCTTGTTTTAGTTCATCTGGAAGTTTTATTCTTATTTCTTTTATTAAGTCAAGCATTTCTTCTTTGTCAACTACTCCTTTTGAAGTAAATGGCAAATTCTTGCTTCTTTCTAATAAATCTTCTAAAGTCTCTAATAATGTAAATATTTCCATGGTTTTACCCCTTTCTCTTTTTGCACCTTTGATTAGTTTAGTAATCTATTAATTTTAAAAATATAAGGTGCGCTCGTCCATATTTTCGAGTATCTACGATTTTTACTTTTTTTATTGTTTCTATTTCTTTTTCTATTCTAATATTATCATCTGTTTCTACTATAATTGTTGAGTTTTTGTGTATTATTTGTTTTTCTATTATCTTTTTTATTGCTATATAGGCATATTGTGTCTGATATGGTGGGTCTATATATATTATGTCGATTTTTTCTTTTATTTTTGTTTCTAATAGTTCTTCAAATGATTCATTGTATAATTCTATATATTGTTCTGAATGAGTTTTTTGTATGTTTTTCTTTATTATTTCAATTGCTGATTTTGATTTTTCACATAATATTGCTTTTTTTGCTCCTCTGCTGATTGCTTCTAAACCAATTGCTCCACTTCCTGCAAATAAGTCTAAAATTATGCTGTTTGGTATTTCATTTTGTATTATATTAAATAATGATTCTTTAACTCTGTCTAATGTCGGTCTTGTATTTTGCCCCTCTAATGTGTATAATTTTGTTCCTCTGTTTTTTCCACCTATAATTCTCATATTTTGCCTTTCTTTGGATATTATTATTTTATTCTTTTTTTATTCTTTGGTCAATAGTATTAATAGAAATGTAACATAGATTTAACAGTTCTGTAATATTTTTCCCTTTTTGTAACATTTTTCTTTATTTTTAATATTTTTTTTGCTTTTCTTAATTGATTTATATTTGCATCTTTAAATGTATGTGTTAACTTAAAAATTGAGAGAACTGCACATAAGATTTTTACTTATATGAGTTCTCTCTTGTATATTATTCTTTCGTATTTTTATTTATTTTTTCTTTTGCAATATTATTCATTGTCTTCTTTTCTATTTATTTCTTTTATTAGTTCTGCTTGTGACATTATAAGTGCTTCCATTTTTGCTCTATATACATCAAATTGTTTTTTTACGTCTTCCATTTCTCTTCTTTTTGCAGCTATTTGATTATCTAAATCATTGACTTGTTTTTGTGCGTTAGCTTTTGCTTCGTTTATTATTTGTTCTGCTTGTTGTTGTGCAACTTTTTTTACGTCTTCTGCTGTGGATTGAGCTATAATTAAAGTATTGTTTAATGTTTCTTCTATGTTTTTATAATGTTCCATTCTTTTATTTAATTCTTCTACTTTGGTTCTTAGTTCTGAGACTTCTTTGTAATTTTTAGTATAATCTTCTGTTATATCATCTAAAAAATCATCAACTTCTTCTACACTATAACCATTCATCATTTGTTTTGAAAATTTTTTATTTTCTATGTCTAGTGGTGTAATCATACTTATTTCTCCTTATCTTATTTTTTTAGACCTATAGTTTCAAAACTAATTGTTCAAACCTAATTTATTCCATTATTTTTAACCCATGAAACTGACATTTTTCTTTTCATTTCTTCTCTTGCCATTTCATTGGTAATTTCATAGTTTGATGGTGCAACTAAAAATATAGAATTTGATACTTTTTGAATATATCCATCTAATGCATATACTCCTCCACTAATAAAGTCAACTATTCTTCTTGCTACATCTTTATTTACATATTCTAAGTTAACTATTACTGATTTTCTTTCTTTTAAAAATGCACAGATTTCATCTGATTGTTCAAATGTTGTTGGTTGTGATATTACCATTTTTATTGCATTTGGTTGTGTTTGTGGCATAGATACCACTTTGTTTCTATTCTTTCCAAAAATTCTTCTATCATCATCTATTGCTGCATTTGGTTCTATATCTTCATCATCATATCCATATACATCTTCATCATAATCTTCTGCTGCATTATCTTGTTTATCCATTCCGAAGAAATCCCATACTTTTTCTATTAAAGCTCCTGCCATAAAAAAACCTCCTAAATTTTTCTTGTTTGTATTTTATTTCCTTAAGTATCTACTTTTTTTTCATTATTGTCAATATTTTTTACGAATGTAATTAAATTTTAATGTTTTTGTAATATTATTGTAATATTATTCAACTTTTGATAAATCTGGATTTAATACAATTTCATCATAAAGTGAAATTTTTTTGTATGATAATATTTCTGTATTTGAAAATCCAAGTTCTTCTAATTCACTTGATGTGTATGGTTTTACTATTGAATATTTTTCCCCTTCTTTTATTACATTTACTAAAAGTTTGCTTAAATACCCTGCTCTGTTTCTTACTACATAATTTAGTTCATTTTCTTTTACTATAGCTTGATTCGGAATTTTTAGTCCTGACTTACTCCACCAAATTACATTGAAGGTTATTTTTCTATAATTTATAAGTTCTTCTACTTGTTCTTTTAATTGTAAAATTAATAAAACATCATCATCATTTGTTTTTATTATACGTACAATTTCTGCTTTTACTTCAGAATTGTTAGATAGCCTAACTGTTACTGTATTTCCTACTTCTGCCGCCTTGGCTTCATTTGAATTTGAAATAGTTACTATATAACAACTAAAATTGTCAATTATTTTTCCACATTCTTCATTAGTTGCAACCATCTTTCCTGTTTTTAATTCTAAACTTTCAAGGTATTCTTTGCTTAATGTATCAAAATTATCTGGAGTAAGTATTTCTTCTAGTCCATCTACTTTATATGAAACAATTCCACTAATTGGTGCTTTTACATATTCTGCACCTGAGTTTAATTGGCTTTCATATCCTTTCCTTTCTTCTATCAATTGATTTAAATAAGAACCTTGTGGACTTTTATCTCCGGCAATTTGTGCCTTTTTAGTTACTAATTGGTCTATTTCTTTTTTGTATTCTGTAAGTTTTGTAACATCAGATATTTTATTTATATCTGTTAGTATTTTATCAATTTGATTTTCTAATAATTTCATGTCAGCTGTAGTTAATGTTTTATCACTTACCATTACTTCTTGTATCTTTTGGTCTAATTCTGATATTTTCTGTTTTAAATTTTCTTCATTGCTACTGTAATATCTGTATATATTTTCATTAACAGATGTTTTTTCGCCTTCTGCTTTTATTTGCTCCATTCCGTTTTTGTAATTTTCACCTTTTACTACTTGTTCTCTTCTTATTACATATCCTATATCTGTTTCTTCTTGATACAATTTTCCTTCTTCTATAGTAAATGTGCTTGTCGGCTGTTTTATTAATAAATATATAACATATAATATATAGCATAATACACCAAAAATTAATATATATGCAAATATTTTTTTATTATTTAATTTTTGCTTTTTTATGTCTTTTTCATTATGATTTCTCAAATCTTTATCACTTCCTTACTTATTAAATTCAGTAATAATAAGGTTTATCATATTTTGTGTTTTTTCTTCCCCTGCATTTATCCATATTGTTTGCTTATTCTTTCTAAACCAGGTTAATTGTCTTTTGCTATATCTTCTTGTTTCTTGTTTTATTTTATTAATCATTTCTTCTTTAGTTGTATTTCCTTCTAAATATTCAACTACTTCTTTATATCCCAATCCTTGCATTGCAGTTGGAAATTTTTTATATTTATTGTAGATTTCTTTTACTTCTTCTATTAGTCCTTGTTTAATCATTATGTCTACTCTTTTGTTTATTCTATCATATAACTTTTCTCTGTCCCATAGAAGTGCAAAGACTTTATAGTCATATTCAACTTCTTTTTCTCTAGATTTTTTTTCGTTTTCAGTTTTATTTTTTCCGGTTGCATTATATATTTCTAAGATTCTAATAATTCTTTTTTTATCATTTATACTAATCTTTTTTATTGCTTCTTCATCTATTTTTTTTGCTTCTTCATATAATTTTTCTATTCCTTCTTTTTTTGCTCTTTCTTCTAAATGTTTTCTATATTGTTCATCAAATTCTATATTGTCATAATTTATTTCATATATTAGACTATCTATGTATAACCCCGTTCCTCCAACTATTATAGGTACTTTTCCCTTTTGTATTATTTCTTTTATTGCTTTTTTTGCATCTCTTTTATAATTTGCAACACTATATCTTTCATCTGGAGAAACAAAGTCTATTAAATAATGTTTTATTCCTTGCATTTCTTGCTTGGTTGGTTTTGCAGTTCCTATATCCATTTCTTTATATATTTGCATTGAGTCACATGATATTATTTCTCCATCTATTTTTTTTGCTAATTCTATTGATAATTTAGTTTTTCCTGATGCAGTTGGTCCACATATTACTATTACTTTTTCTTTATGCATTTCTTAATAGTCCTTTCTTTTAGATTATAAAATTAGTATTTTAATTTTATAATGACATATAAATTTTCAATATACCTTCTTGTGTATTTTTTAGATATTTTGTTTCTATTATAGCGCAAATTATAAGTATAACTAAAAATATTATTATTTTCTTAGAAAATTCTTGTTTTTCTATTTCGTCTTCATATATTTTCTCTACTAAATTCGCTAAATATGGTAAAATAATAATTGAATTTAAACTTGAAAATATTAGTACTAATACATTTCTTACTATTTTTTGAATTTCTATTGTTTTATATATAACTCCATTTTTTGATATACTAAATATCAATAATGTAATTAAATATACTGCTACAACCCCTATTGCTATAAATATTATTTTTTTATTTTTTTCAATATTTCCTAAGTTTTTCCATACCCATGATAATGATACCATGTATATTGCAATTGCTATAATAATAAAAATTGTCATGTTTTTGGCTCCTCTTTTTATTTCATTTGTTTTATTTTCTATTTTCTTGCAAATTTTCTTTCAATATCATATTTAGTCATTTTTATTGCAGTAGGTCTACCATGTGGACAAGTAAATGGGTTTGGTAATTCTAATAATTTATCCATTAAGCTTTGTACTTCTTGTTCATTTAATGCCATATTTGCTTTTACAGCAGCCTTACATGCAACTGTTGCTATAAATTTTTCTTCTTTTTCCTGCTTTGCAGTTCTTGCAACTGTATTTATTTCATCTAATGTTTCTAAAAATAATTCTTTTGTATCTAAGTCTATACATATGGTTGGAACACCTGTTAATTTTATAGTGTTTTCTCCAAATTCTTCTAAGTCAAATCCTGCTTGTCTAAACATTTTTATATTATCTTTTGCTATTGCCATTTCTTTATGTGATAATGTTATAATGTCTGGCAATAATAGCATTTGAGAGTCTTTTGAGGTATCACTATAATAATTATTTTTTACTTTTTCATACATTATTCTTTCATGTGCTGCATGTTGATCTAATATATACATTTCTTGTTCAATTTCTAATATTATATATGTTTTGAATACAATTCCTATAAATTTATATTCTGGTTTTTTGAATTCTTCTTTTTCAAACATAGATATATTGTCTTTTGCTATATCTATTGCTGATGTTTTTTCTTCTTTTGTTTCTTGTTTTTCTTCTTTATTTTGTTCAGTTATAGGTGCTCGTCCAAATAGTTTTTTATACATTTCATCAAAGTTGTCTGATATACTTTGTGGATTTGTTTCTAATTTTTTTATTTCTTCGTTTATTTCTTCTAATTTTTTTTCTTTTCCTTGAGTTTCATATTTTTCATCTTCTTCTTTTAATTCTATAACTTTGTCGCTTTTTTCTTCATCTTTATTGTTTTCATCTTCTTTAATATATGTTATTTCTTCATTGTTTTCTATTTTAACAGGTTCTGTTTTTATATTTTCTTCTATTTTTTCAGATGACATTTCTTTTGTGTTTTCTTCTTGTTTGCTTGTTTCTTCTTTGTTTTCTTTTAATTCTATTATTGATTCTTGATTATCTTGTGCTTTTGTTTCTTGCTTCTCTTGCTCTTTTAACTCTGTTGATGGTTCTTGTCCTTCTTGTTCTTTTAATTCTATTATTGGTTCTTGTTTTTCCTGCTCTTTTAATTCTGCTATTGATTCTTGTTTTTCTTGCTCTTTTGATGCAAAGGTTGCAGGCACTATGTTCTTTTCTAATAGCTCATTTTCTAATTGTTGTTTCATCTTTTTTAGTTGTTCTAGTACACTTGCTGTATTTACCGGTTCTCCTATTTTTTCTTTTTCTATTGATATTTTTGTATCTTCTTCATTTTTTTCATTATATATATCTTCTAATATGTTATTAGTTTTTATTTTACTCTCTTCATCTGTGTATTTTTCTATTTGTTTTTCATTTTGCTTTCTAAATCCAAATAAACCGCTTTCTTTTTTTCCTTTTTGTATTTCTTTTAATCTTTTTTCAAACGCTAAAGATCTATTATTTAGTATGTTTTCTTCTAATTTGTTTTCTGGATTTGCAACTAATTCGCTTTTTAATAATGTATCTTTTATTGCATGATAAATTGCTTGAAAGATTTTGTTTTCTTCTTCAAATCTTACTTCTAATTTTGCTGGATGCACATTTACGTCTAATTTTGCTGGATTTACTTCTACATTTAATACTACAAATCCAAATTTTCCTATTGGTATTAGTCCTTTATATGCTTGTTCGGTTGCTGCTGATAGTGTTTTATCTTTTATGTATCTTTTATTTACAAAAAATTGCTGATTTGAACGGTTTGACCTTGCGATTTCTGGTTTTCCTACTACTCCAGTTATTTTTATGTCTTCATATTGATATTCGACTTTTAATACTCCATTTGCTACGTCTTTTCCAAAAATGCTATATATAACGTCTCTTAAATTTCCACTTCCACTTGTTTGTATTACTGTCTTTTTTTCATTTATTAATTTTATTGCAATTTCAGGATGTACTAATGCAATTCTTGTTATTGCATCTTCTATATATCCAGATTCTGTGTAGTCTTTTTTTAAGAATTTATATCTTACTGGGGTATTGAAAAATAGATTTTTAACTGTTATAGTTGTTCCAGTGCTACATGCTATTTCTTCTTTTTGTAAGACATTTCCTGCTTCTACTACTATTTTATTTCCTATTGTTTGCTCATTTGTTTTTGATATCATTTCTACATTGGCTACTGCTGCAACACTCGCTAAAGCTTCTCCTCTAAACCCCATTGATGTTACTGTGTTTAAGTCTTCTGCTGAACGTATTTTACTTGTTGCATGCCTTTCAAATGCTATTTCTATATCATCTGCTGCTATTCCTTTTCCATTGTCTGCTATCTTTATGAATGATATTCCTCCATTTTTTATTTCAACTGTTATGTTGGTTGCACCTGCATCTATTGAGTTTTCAACCATTTCTTTTACTACTGATGCTGGTCTCTCTATTACCTCTCCTGCCGCTATTTTGTTTATTGTTAAGTCATCTAATAGTACTATATTCCCCATTTATTCATCCTCTCTTTTCTTATTGTTTGTTTTGTTTATTATATCATTAGTTTTTTAAGTTTGTATAGAGTTTTTTAAAAAAATTTCATTATATTCTTTACACAAAAAACTACAACAGTAATATTTTTATTACTATTGTAGTTTTTCATAATTTTTTAATTAATAAAGTACAACGCGAAAACCTAGATTTGAATCTTTAACATTTTTATTATCTCATAAACAAAGTATTTTTATTTTACATGTTTATATTTCTACGTCAGAAGGTCAATGAATGTTCAAATTGCTACTCACACACGAGCACCGTGCGGAAACCACTGATATTGTCAGGATTGCCATACGCAAAACCAAATGCGAACATACCGGCATGCGTTCCATTACTGAA
>CANRPI010000022.1 GCA_947632475.1 uncultured Clostridia bacterium
GCCTTTTTTGCAGTAAGAAGTGGAGCTAAAGTTGTACCTTGTGGTATAAAAGGTGGAATAAAAGGAAATAGAAAAGTAACTATTACATATGGCAAACCATTAGACTATAGTAATTTTAAGGGTGAAAAGGATAAAGAAAAATTAGAACAAATTACTGAAGAAATAATGAATAATATTTTAGAATTAGCAAAATAAAAAATGAAGATATTGCCCATAATTTTAGGTAATATCTTCAATATTTTTATGCAAGTTAAAAAATTATTACATAAAACAAATAAGAAAAAATCAAATATTTTTATTATTTGTTTTTTTAAAATTTTTACATAAATGATTAATTACGCATTTAGAGCATTGAGGTTTTCTAGCAATACATGTATTTCTGCCATGCCAAACAAATAAATGATTTATATCTTTTAAATATTCTTTTGGAAAAATTTTTATTAAATCTTGCTCAATTTTTTCAGGCTGAGTTTCTTTAGATAATCCTGTTAAATTTGAAATTCTTTTTGCATGTGTATCCACAGCAATACCTTCTGCAATGCCAAAAACATCTAACATTATAACATTTGCACTTTTTCTACCAATACCAGCAAGAGAAGTTAATTCTTCCATTGTATTAGGAACATTGCCATTAAATTTTTCTAGTACTTGTTTTGCACATAATTTAATATTTTTAGCTTTATTTTTATAAAAGCCACATGGATGAATAAGATTTTCTAATTCAGATATATCAATTTCTGCAAAATCTTGAATACTTTTGCACCTTTTAAATAAAGTAGGAGTTGTTTGGTTTACTCTTTCATCTGTGCATTGTGCAGATAGCATAACAGCAACTACTAATTCAAAAGGTGTTTTAAAATCTAAACTACAAGTTGCATCAGGATATGCTTTTTTTAAATTTTCTATAAGTTCAATAGCTTGTTTTTTGTTCATAATTAATTACTTTCCTTTCTTAGATGTAAATTTTTTTAGAATTAACCTACTCATTAATTTTAAATGATTATATATATTTTATAAGAAAACTTAAAATTAGTCAAACAAATAATTTTACATAAATAGGAACAAATAACAAAAAAGGAAAATATAATATACAAAATAGAAAAATGGAGGTAATAAATATGATACATTTATTAAAGAAGACATTAGCAGTGTGCTTAATTGGTTTGGGATTAGGAATTTTATTGGTTTTATTGCTTCCAATAACAGGATGGTTATTTGTCATAAGTGTAACAATAATTTGTGTAGGGTTTATGTGGTTAGCATGTTAGAATTATAAAGGAGGTAGATACATATGACCGTTGTGGTTAAAAAAGTTCCTAAGTTTTTAAGAGGATTTGTGAAATTTATATTTAAAATAAAAGATTAAAATTTTGTGCCATTAGGATGTTTCTTAATGGCACATTTGTGTTATTGTAACGTTTTTTAATGGCACATTTTTGTAATGTAGACACTTTTCTTTTTGAAATATTTTTTTAGATTAATTGGTAACAACATATTTTTAAATTGTAAATAAAAAAGTGCTAAATACTTGACTATATAATAAAAAAATGATATAAATAAAAACGATATAAAAAATAAAAGGCCCGTTGGTCAAGCGGTTAAGACGCCACCCTCTCAAGGTGGAATCATGGGTTCGATTCCCGTACGGGTCACCAAAAAAATGTAATAAAAATATAAAATAAAAGGGAGTAGCTTTAAATTACTAATCAACAGTCGCGATATGAAAATATCTGGTTAGTAAGCTATAAAATTAGTAAGCAAGACTTTTAAAAGGAAATAGCATAATCCTTTTAAAAGTCTTATTTGTCTTAAAATATAAATAATTAATATAAAAAAATTTCTCCAACTATTTTATACATAAGAAAGAGAGGATGAGAGTAAAAATGGAAAACAACAACTGGTTTACAAAAAAAATACAAGAAGTTGAAAAAGACTTACAAACAAATATAAAAAGCGGATTAAGTAATGAAGAAGTTGAAAAAAGAAAAGAAAAATATGGGTTAAATGAATTAAAGGCAAAAAAGAAAAAAACACTATTTCAAAAATTTATAGAACAATTTAAAGACTTTTCAATAATAATATTAATAATAGCAGCAATAGTATCAGGAGCAGTAGGAGTAGCAGAAGGAGAAGGAATAACAGACACAATAATAATTTTAATAGTAGTAATAGTAAATGCAATAATTGGTGTAAGCCAAGAAGCAAAAGCAGAAAAATCTTTAGAAGCATTACAAAAGCTTACAAATCATGCATCAAAAGTAATAAGAAATGGAGAAGTAACTGTAATACCAGCAAAAGAATTAGTTCCAGGAGACATAGTAGTATTAGATACAGGAGATTATATTCCAGCAGATTTAAGAATAATAGAAGCAATAAACTTAAAATCACAAGAAGCATCACTTACAGGTGAATCATTACCAGTAGAAAAAAATACAGAAGTAATTGAAAATAAAGAAATAGGACTTGGAGATAGACTAAACATGCTATTTTCATCAAGTTTAGTAACATATGGTAGAGGAAAAGGAATAGTAGTAGAAACAGGAATGAACACAGAAGTTGGTAAAATAGCAGGAATGCTAGACCAAACAGAAGAACAAATAACACCACTACAACAAAAACTAAACAAACTAGGAAAAACATTAGGAATAGCAGCAATAGCAATATGTATATTTATTTTCCTAATAGGTCTACTTCAAGGAAAAGAAGCTATACACATGTTTATGACAGCTGTATCTTTAGCAGTTGCAGCAATACCTGAAGGATTAGTAGCAGTTTCAACAATAGTACTAGCAATTGGAGTTCAAAAAATGGTAAAAAAGAATGCAATAGTAAAAAGATTACCAGCAGTTGAAACATTGGGAAGTGCAACCGTAATTTGTTCAGACAAAACAGGAACATTAACTCAAAACAAAATGACAGTAGAAAAAATCTTTTGGAATGACAAATTAGAAGAAATATCAAATATATCAGAAGAAAAAATAGATGATGAATTAAAAAAACTAGTATATGCTAACATGTTATGTAATGATACAAAAATACAAAATGACGGAAAATTAACAGGTGATCCAACTGAAACAGCATTAGTTGATATGGCATTTAAATTAGACTTTGATCCAAGCATATATGATAGAACTCCACGTATAGGAGAAATACCATTTGATTCAGATAGAAAATTAATGACTACAATAAATAAAGTAGGGGAAAAATTTGTAGTATACACAAAAGGAGGAATAGATGAACTACTAAAAAGATGTGTAGCATATCAAATTAATGGTAATATTGATAATCAAATAGAAGATTATAAAATTAAAATAAGACAAGAAAACGAAAATATGGCAAAAGAAGCCCTAAGAGTACTTGGATGTGCATATAAAGAGTTAGACCATGAACCAAATAAAGAAGAAATAGAAAATATAGAAAACAACTTAATATTTATAGGAATGGTAGGAATGATAGACCCAGCAAGAGAAGAAGCAAAAAAAGCAGTAGAAAAATGTAAAACAGCAGGAATAAAAACAGTAATGATTACAGGAGACCACAAAATTACAGCAACTGCCATTGCAAAAAAACTAGGAATATTAGAAAATGAAGAAGAAGCAATAACAGGTTTAGAATTAGAAAAAATGAGTCAAGAAGAATTAGAAAAAAACGTTAGAAAATACTCAGTATATGCAAGAGTATCACCAGAGCATAAAGTAAGAATAGTAAAGGCATGGCAAAAAAATGGAGAAATAGTTGCAATGACAGGCGACGGAGTAAATGATAGTCCAGCACTAAAAACAGCAGATATAGGATGTGCAATGGGGATAGTAGGAACAGATGTGGCAAAAGAAGCTGCAGACGTAATATTAACAGATGACAACTTTGCAACAATAGTATCAGCAGTACAAGAAGGAAGAAGAATATATGACAACATATTAAAAGTAATACAATTTTTATTATCAAGTAATGTAGGAGAAATAGTTGTACTATTCTTAGCGACCTTATGCACACCGCTATTTGCAAAATGGTTTGGAATAACAGACATTTCACACTTAGAAATATTATTACCAATACACATATTATGGATAAACTTAGTAACAGACTCACTTCCAGCATTAGCACTAGCATTTGATCCAGCAAATGAAAATATAATGAATAGAAAGCCAGCAAAACCAAACCAAGGAGTATTCACAAAAGGAATGACAATAAGAATAATATATCAAGGCACAATGATAGGATTACTTACATTAATAGCATTTATGATAGGATTAGCAACAACCAAAACACCAATACAAGGGCTAACACTAGACCAATCAAAAATAGAAGTAGGTCAGACCATGGCATTTGCAACATTAGCATTATCAGAGCTAGTACATGTATTCAATGTAAGAGACAACCACAAATCAATATTTAAAACAAAAATATTTAATAATAGTAAATTAATATTAGCAGTAGTAGCATCAGCAATATTAATGCTAGTAATTTTAGGAGTACCATTCTTAAGAGAAATATTTAGCATACCAATACTTCCAACTGCAAACATAGTAGAACTAATTTGCTTAATATTTGCACCAATTTTGATAGTTGAAATAGTAAAAATGTGTCACAGAAACGCTTCTTAGTGGCACAAATGTACTATGAGTCACTTCTTATTGTATAAAATAAAAGCTAAATGATATCATATTAAATTTAGAAATGTACTAAGAACAAAAAAACGAAAGAGGGAAAATATGTATAGAGAAATTGCTAAAAGAGCTTTAAAAAAGTTGCAAAGGCTTAATTATAAAGCTAGACCAGATTTTGGTTTAGATACTCAAACAGAAGAGTTGATAGATGTAATAACAAATGAATGTAAATCTACGGTTATGCAAGAACATAATAATCAATATTATATGAAAAAATATGAAAGTTCTCTTACAAAAGGTGCAGTAAGAGCTATTGTGAGGGAACTAATAAGAAATGGAAATTATATTTCAAGAGAGGTTATGAATAAATCAGTTTTTGAAAATAATATGTTTGTAGGATTAGATAGTGATGTTGCAATATATAAGCGGAATTGATTCAGAAACTGGTAAAAACGTAGCAGCAATTGGAAAAGAATATATAGATTTAAGAGACATCAATTCTATAGAGTTACGTGAAGAATTAGATGCTTTATATGGAGATTATGCAAGAAAATTAATTTTAGATGACAGTAAAAAACCAAGAAAACAAAGATATTTGCCTAAGCAAAATTGGTTTAGGTTATTTACTGAAAAAGTAACTCATAAAAAATTTGATCAAGCAGATTTTTTTAATAGATATTTAAATTTATTAGAAAAATATTCTGGATGCACCAATCAAGAAACTTTATATAATAGTGCAGAATTTTTTGTTAAAAATGTTTTTTCAGAAAATTTAAAAAATGTAGTTTTAAGTAATATAGCAAATGGCACAGCAATAGAAATATTAGATAAGACAAATGATGAGTATATTAATTTAAAAAATCAAATAGCATGTGAATTATATGAAGAAGCAGATAGCAGTGTTCCGAGGTTAAACGACATTTATCAAGATATAGGGCAAATATATTCAGATGTTAGTGCTCAATTAGTTGCATATGCTACAGATTTTAGAGGGTTATCTACAGAGGAAATAGAAAATAAAATAAAAGACGTAAATAGGCAATCGTTATCAGAAGAAAAAGCAAGATATATAGGTGAAAATGGATATAGAAATGTAAATGTTGGACTTAGTGTAAAAGATGATGGAGTAAAATTGTTAGATTTTGAGCATGTAAGCGCAGCAATGCATAATTTAGCAGAGGAAATAAAAAAACTAGTAGATACGCCAAGAGATGAAATTTCAGATGAACAATATCTAAAAAAGGCAAGCAATTTAATGTATAGATTTATACGAATACATCCATTTCCAGATTCAAATGGAAGAACAAGTAGAGCACTTATTAATATGATGACTTTAAATAGAGACATTTTAGTAAACTTTCCAAAAGAACGAAAAAATGAATATACTCAGGCAATGGAAAAATCACACAAAAGAACAGGATACCGCGAAGAAAATGGATATTTAGAATCACTATACAATAATACACAAAAAGCAAATGAATTAGAAGAAGCAGGAGGAAAAGAAATATATAGTTTTGTATTGAGAAACAGTAGAAAAGTAGAAGAAAATACAAATAATGAAAAAGAAAATGATGAACCAATAGAAAACATAGAACAAGATGATGCACGTTTTTAATGTGTTAAGAATTTTAACAACAAAAAGTGCAAAGAAGGCGTGTGTGGCAAAATGTGCCACGGCGTGGGCTCGTTTTATAATGATACAAATATGCCATGGGACATTTCTTAATGGCAAAGAAAGGAGAAATGATGTTAAAATTAAAAAATATAACTAAAGTTTATGGCAGTGGAGATGAAAAGGTTGAGGCTCTAAAGGGAGTAAGCATTGATTTTAGAGAATCAGAGTTTGTTTCTATTTTAGGGCAAAGTGGAGGAGGAAAAACTACCCTTTTAAATATTATAGGAGGGTTAGATAGATATACTTCTGGAGATTTAATTATTAATGGAAAGTCTACAAAGGATTTTAAAGATAGAGATTGGGATGCTTATAGAAATTATTCTATAGGTTTTGTATTCCAAAGTTATAATTTGATAGGACATCAAAGTGTACTTTCAAATGTTGAACTTGCATTAACTATTTCAGGAGTTTCTAGAAAAGAGAGAAGAAAAAGAGCTATAAAGGCTTTAGAGGAAGTTGGATTAAGAGACCAAATTCATAAAAAGCCAAATCAATTATCTGGAGGACAAATGCAAAGGGTTGCAATTGCAAGGGCATTGGTAAATAATCCTGATATTATTTTAGCAGATGAACCAACAGGAGCTTTAGATACAAAAACAAGTGTGCAAGTTATGGAAATATTGAAAAATATTTCTAAAGATAAACTAATTATTATGGTTACACATAACCCAGATTTAGCCGAAAAATATTCTAGTAGAATTATTAAAATTTTAGATGGTAAAATTACAGATGATTCAAATCCATACAAAATAGAAAAAGATAAAAGTGAATATAAAGAGGATAATAATAATGATGATAATGTAGAGAATTCTAAAATTAGTAATAGCAAAAATAATTCTAATGCTATTAAGAGTAAAACAGTAAAAAGAGCAACTTCTATGAAATTTTTTACAGCTTTTAGATTAAGCCTAAATAATTTATTAACTAAAAAAGGAAGAACTATTTTAACTTCTTTTGCGGGAAGTATTGGAATTATAGGAATAGCGTTAATTTTAGCAATATCAACTGGTATACAAAACTACATAGATAAAGTAGAAGAAGATACATTATCTTCATATCCATTAACAATAGAAGAAACAACTATAGATATGTCTAGTATGATTGAGTCTTTAATGGGAGAGACTCAAAATGAACATGACACAAAAAATGAAGGAACTATTCATTCTTCAGATATAATGGATACTTTAATGAGTACTTTGTCTAGTAAAGTTGAAACAAATAATTTAGAGGAATTAAAAAAGCATATAGAGGAAACAGACAATGAAATAAAAAACAGCAGTAATGCTATTCAATATAGTTATAATTTGAATTTAAATTTGTATAAAAAAATTGAAAATGATGAAAAAATAGTTCAAGTAAATCCAAGTACTGTAATGGATTATATGGGAATGGGAGACTTTATTGAAGCAAGCAGTAACAATAGTTTTATGCCTGTGTCAGCTTCATCTTCAATGGTAAGTCAATACAACGTATGGACAGAAATGTTAGATAATGAAGAATTACTTAAATCTCAATATGATTTATTAGCAGGAAAATGGCCAAAAGCTTATAATGAAGTAGTTTTAATTGTAGGACAGAATAATGAAATAAGTGATTATACTTTATATACTTTGGGGCTAAAAAATCAAGATGAGTTAGAAGAAAAAATGAAGGCAATTCAAAATGGAGAAGAAGTTCAAAAATCAGAAGAAACCAGCTATACATATGATGAAATGTTAAATTTATCTTATAAATTGTTATTAAATTCAGACTATTATAATAAAGAAAACGGAATATGGATGGATAAATCTGATGATGACGCATTTATGAAGGAAAAAATACAAAATGCAGAAGATATAAATATAGTTGGAATTATAAGACAAAACGACCAAACAGTAGCAACTGGAATGACTGGAGGAATTGGCTATACAAAAGAACTAAAAGAATATGTAATTGAAAAGTCAAATAATTCAGATATAGCAAAAGAACAAATGGAAAATGAAAATATAAATGTATTTTCTGGTTTAGAATTTCCAAGTAATAGTAATGAAAAGTTTGATTCAAACTCTTTAACACAAGAACAAAGAATGCAAATGGCTAATTTAAGTAGTGAAGAAATTGTAAAACTTATGGAAGCATATACTGAAAATCAAAATTCAAATTATGATAAAAATTTAGAAAAAATAGGTGCAATAGATTTAAATAAACCAACCGGAATTAGTATATATCCAAAGGATTTTGAATCTAAAGATAAAATAACAAATGCAATAGAAGAATATAATCAAACACAAAGAGATAATGGAAAAGAAGAAAATACAATAAATTATACAGATATAGTAGGAACAATGATGAAATCTGTAAGCCAAATAGTAAATACTGTAAGTTATGTTTTAATAGCATTTGTAGCAATATCTTTAATAGTATCATCTATAATGATTGGAATAATAACTTATATATCAGTTCTAGAGAGAACAAAGGAAATTGGTATATTGAGGGCAATTGGAGCTTCTAAAAAAGATATTTCAAGAGTATTTAATGCAGAAACTTTAATTGTAGGACTAACATCTGGAATTATAGGAATAGGAGTAACAGTATTGTTAACACTACCAATTAATAAGATTATTTATGCATTAACTGAAGTAAAAGTTATAACAACAGTGCCATTTGTAGCAGGAGTTATACTTGTAGTTATTAGTATGTTATTAACACTTATAGCAGGTTTAATACCATCTAGGTTAGCAAGCAAAAAAGATCCAGTAATTGCATTAAGGACAGAATAAAACGATTTTATTTAAGAAGAACATATTCATTTAGGATGTGACTAGTAATTAATAGTTAACCACTTTTTAAATAAAATATTGAAAAACACTTGAAATTTATGGTAAAGTGTAGTAAAATAATTATGCAAAATAAAAAGACTACCTTTTACTTAGCTAAAGCTTTTAAATACACCTAGACTTTATGCTCAGTTAAAGGAAAAATAAAATAGGAGGTGCATATAAAATGACAAAGGAAAGAAAACAAGAAATTATTCAAACTTATAAAAGAGATGAAAACGACACTGGTTCACCAGAAGTACAAATCGCTCTTTTAACACAAAGAATTAATGAATTAACAGAACACTTAAAAGTTCATCAAAAAGACAATCACTCAAGAAGAGGACTTTTAAAAATGGTAGGAAAAAGAAGAAACCTACTAAATTACTTATCAAAGAAAGACATCAACAGATATAGAGAAATAGTAGAAAAATTACAATTAAGAAAATAAAAAACAAAAAAGCCTATGCCTAATCTACTTAAGTAGCATAGGCTTTAAAGATATGTAAAAGGAGAAAAATTATGTTTAAAACTTATGAAACAGAACTAGCAGGAAGAAAACTAGTAATAGAAACAGGAAAAATGGCTGGACTAGCAAATGGGAGTGTATTAGTACGTTATGGAGACACATGTGTATTAGTAAATGTAACAGCATCAAAAGAGCCAAAAGAAGGAATAGACTTTTTCCCATTATCAGTAGACTTTGAAGAAAAACTATATGCAGTAGGTAAAATACCAGGAAGTTTCTTAAAAAGAGAAGGAAAACCAACTGATAAAGCAATACTAACTTCAAGAGCAATAGACAGACCATTAAGACCATTATTTCCAAAAGACTTTAGAAATGATGTAGTAGTAGTTGCAACAGTTCTTTGTGTAGAACAAGACAATTCACCAGAAGTAGCTGCAATGATAGGAGCAGCAACTGCATTAGAAATATCAGATATACCATTTAATGGTCCAACAGCAGCAGTAAATGTAGGATTAGTTGATGGAAAAATAATAATAAATCCAACAGTTGAAGAAAGAGAAAAAAGTGACTTAACACTAACAGTTGCAGCAACTAAAAACAAAATAACAATGATAGAAGCTGGAGCAAACGAAGTTCCAGATGAAGTAATGCTACAAGCAATAAAAACAGCACATGAAGAAATAAAGAAGATATGTGACTTTATTTCAGAAATCAAAAAAGAAATAGGAAAGCCAAAATTTGAATACAAATCATTTGAAGTAGACCCTGAAATATATGAATTTATAGAAACAAACTTCAAAGAAGAAATGAAAGAAAAAATTCAAGAACAAGACAAAGAAACAAGAGACAATAACCTAAATGAATTAACAAATAAAATCCAAGAATCATACACAGAAAAATTTAGAGAAGAATTATTTGAAGAAAACAAACAAGCAATAGGAGAAGCAATATACAAACTAGAAAAAAAATGTGTAAGAGAAATGATATATTTTGAGCATAAAAGAGTAGATGGAAGAGCATTAGATGAAATAAGACCATTATCATGTGAAGTAAGTTTACTTCCAAGAACACATGGTAGTAGTTTATTTACAAGAGGACAAACTCAAGTAATGTCAGTAACAACACTAGGAATGATAAGTGAAGAACAAGTTTTAGATGGAATAGACACAACAGAAGAGTCAAAAAGATACATGCATCACTACAATTTCCCAAGTTATTCAGTAGGAGAAGCTAGACCTTCAAGAGGACCAGGAAGAAGAGAAATAGGACATGGGGCATTAGCAGAAAAAGCATTAGTTCCAGTATTACCATCAAAAGAAGAATTTCCATATGCAATAAGAGTTGTATCTGAAGTATTATCTTCAAATGGTTCAACTTCACAAGCAAGTATATGTGGAAGTACATTAAGCTTAATGGATGCAGGAGTACCAATAAAAAGACCAGTAGCAGGAATATCAACTGGTTTAGTTACAAACCCAGACAATGATGAAGATTATGTAATGTTAGTAGATATTCAAGGGTTAGAAGACTTTTTTGGAGACATGGATTTTAAAGTTGGTGGAACTGAAAAAGGAATCACAGCAATACAAGTAGACATTAAATGTGATGGACTAACATATGAAATAATAGCAGAAGCATTTGAAAGAACGAGAAAAGCAAGAAAATATATATTAGATGAAGTAATGATGCCAGTAATAAGTAAGCCAAGAGAAGAAATTTCAAAATATGCACCAAGAATATTATCAACTAAAATAAAGACTGAAAAAATAAAAGACGTAATAGGTACTGGAGGAAAAACAATCAATAAAATTATAGAAGAAACAGGTGTAAAAATAGATATAGAAGAAGATGGACAAGTATTCATATATTCACAAGACAATGAAAAAGCAACACAAGCATTAGAAATGATAGAAGACATAGTAAGAGAAGTTGAAGTTGGAGGAATATACTTAGGAGAAGTTGTAAGAATAATGAATTTTGGAGCATTTGTAGATTTAGGATTTGGAGGAAAAGAAGGATTACTTCATATATCTAAAATCTCAAAAGAAAGAGTAAAAAACGTAGAAGATGTACTTCATATAGGTGACAAAGTAACAGTAAAAGTAATTGATATAGATGATCAAGATAGAATAAATCTTTCTATGAAAGACTTAGCAGAGCCAAAACCATATGAAGAAGATTAAGCAATTAATGCAAAAAAGGTGAGATAATATGTTAGAAAATATAAACTCAACACAAGATTTAAAAAAACTAAGCTTAGAAGAAAAAAAAGAACTAGCAGAAGACATAAGAAAATATATACTAGAAATAGTATCAGAAAATGGAGGACATTTAGCTTCAAACTTAGGTGTAGTAGAACTTACAATAGCTTTGCATAGTAGTCTAAATTTGCCAGAAGACAAAATAGTTTGGGACGTAGGTCATCAGACCTATGTCCACAAAATATTGACAGGAAGAAAAGAAAAAATGAAAACATTAAGGCAACTAGGAGGTATTGCTGGATTTCCAAAAACAAATGAATCAGAATATGACTGTTTTAATACAGGGCATAGTGGCACATCAATTTCAGCAGCACTTGGAATAGCAAGAGCAAGAGACCTAAAAAACCAAACAAATGATGTAGTTGCTGTAATAGGTGATGGAGCTCTAACAGGTGGAATGGCATTAGAAGCTTTAAATGATGTAGGTTGTAGCAAAACAAAAATGACAGTTATTTTAAATGACAATGAAATGAGCATATCAAAAAACATTGGAGGAGTAAATCTATTTCTTAGCAAACTAAGAACAAGAAAAACATATACACAATCAAATATATCATTGAAAAAAATAGTTGGAAAAATACCTAAAATAGGAAAACCAACAGTAAGAATGGTACAAAAACTTAAAAGAAGTATCAAACAGCTTATAATTCCAAAAATGTTCTTTGAAGATATAGGATTTACATACTTAGGGCCAGTAGATGGGCATGACATTGAAGAGCTAGAAAACATGATTAAAATAAGTAAAAAATTAGATGTACCTGTTTTAATACATGTATTAACCAAAAAAGGGAAAGGATATAAAATAGCAGAAGAAAATCCAGACAAATATCATGCAACAGGTCCTTTTGAAATAGAAACAGGTAAAAGCAAAAAAGAAAAGAAAAAAGACTATTCAAAGGCATTTGGAGAAAAGCTTGTAAGCTTAGCAAAAGAAAATGATAAAATAGTAGCAATAACAGCATCAATGAAAGATGGAACAGGTTTAACCGAATTTGCAAAACAATTTCCAAATAGATTTTTTGATGTAGGAATTGCTGAACAACACGCATTATGTATGGCAGCAGGAATGGCAATAGAAGGAATAATACCAGTAGTGCCAATATATTCGTCATTTTATCAAAGAGCATATGATCAAGTAATACATGACATAGCAATACAAAAATTACCAGTTATAATGTGTGCAGATAGAGCTGGAATAGTTGGGCAAGATGGAGAAACACACCAAGGAACACTAGATTTAGCATTTTTTAGATTAATACCAAACATAAATATAATGGCACCAAAAGATTATAAAGAACTAGAACAAATGTTAGAATTTGCAGTAAACTTAAAGAAACCAGTAGTAATTAGATATCCAAGAGGAACACAAGGGCAAATAGAATTTGAAAAGCATGAAAATATAGAATTAGGAAAAGCCGAAATTTTGCAGCAAGGACAAGAAGTAACTATAATTGCAATTGGTAAAATGGTAGAAAAAGCAATAAAACTTGCAAAAAGAATCGAATCAGAAGGAAAAACAGTAGAAGTAATAAATGCAAGATTTTTAAAACCATTAGACAAGGAAACCATAAAAAAATCAATTGAAAAAACAAGAAATGTAATAACAATAGAAGATGGAACAATAATAAATGGTTTAGCAACTGCAATAAAAGAATTAATAATTGATGAAAAAATAGAAGGGGTAGAAATAAAATCATATGCATATCCAGACAAATTTATAGAACATGGAAATGTAGATGAACTTGAAAAGTTATATTTAGGAGATTTGGAAAAAGTGTGCCACGAAGAAGTTTCTTGTTGACGCAAAAAAGGAGAATTTATGAACAAGCAAGAATTATTAAAAGATTATAAAAAACAAGATGATAAATTATGTTTATCACAAGTATTAGATAAAATAGAATCTTCAAAATTAAAAAATAGAATTGAATATACAGATTTTTTAAACATGTATCAAGTATCTTTAGTAGAAAACTTTTTAAAAAAGAATAAATTTGAAAATTATGAACTATATGGAGGATATCAAGATTCAGAAAGGAAAATTTTAATTACATTTCCAGAAAATTATAGTCATGATATGGTAGAAAAGAATTATAATAAAATATTAAAAGTTGTAAGAATAAATTTACCAGAAGAAGAAAAAGGAAAATATACTCATAGAAATTATTTAGGTGGAATAATAAAATTAGGTTTAAAAAGAGAAAAAGTAGGTGATATTTTAGTTTCAAATGACGGAGCTGATATAATTTCAATAGAAAGTTTTTCAAATATTCTAAAAGAACAGTTACCAACTTTAACTAGATTTGAAAATAGTAAAATAGATGTAATAGAAATAAATAGTTTGAGACAAAAAGAAATCAAAATAGAAGAAATAAAAATAATAGTTCCATCACTTCGTTTAGATAATATTGTTTCAGATTTAGCAAAAACCTCTAGGAGCAAAGCATCTCAAATAATTTCTGAAGAAAGAGTATTTATAAATGGTCAAAATGAGACAAAGGTATCAAAAAATGTGAAATTAGGAGATATAATCACAATAAGAGGAAAAGGAAGATTTATAATAAAAGAGTTTGCAGGCTCTACAAGAAGCGGAAGGACAGTAGTTGTAATTGAAAAATACGTATAAAAAAATCCAAAAATTTTATTTAAAATTTTTGGATTTTTTCTAACAGTTTTTCTTGACAAATAAGTTAATTGAATGTATAATGTAAAACATCAGTTGTAAAGAATTGGAAAATAACAAAGGAGGTAATAAAATGACAGAATTAGAAAAAGAAAAATTATTGTTAAAAATTAGTAATAAGCAAGATGAAATGCAGGAAGAATTTCAAAGGCTAAAAAATACTGTAACAGTAATTGAGTACGAACATGGTAAAAAATTAGACTTAATACTTGAAGTATTAACAGGACATACAGACAAATTAGAACAACATGAAGATAGATTTGACAAAGACGAAAAAATAATAGAAATGCATGGGCATCAAATATATGGGCTAGAAAAAAAATTAAAAGCATAAAAAGCCTATTTTTATACAAAAAACAATTTTTTAAAATAAAAATAGGCTAAAATATAATTATTTTAAATCAACAATAGTAACACCAGTTTCACCCTCACCATAAGAACCTAAACGAAAAGAATTTACATGAACATTTTTTCTAAGAAACTGATGAATACCGAGTTCTTAATTTTCCGGTACCCTTACCGTGAACAATCCTAACAGTTTGAAGCTTAGCAATAGAAGCATCATCTAAGAATTTATCAATCACAAAAACAGCTTCTTCAACATTTAGACCAATAACATTAATTTCAGATTTTACATTTTTGATTTTAGATATATTAGAATATCCTGTATTCTTTACAGCTGAAGATTTATTATCATTTAAAGTACTTTTTCGTAAATCTTTTATATTAACATTCAATTTTAAGCTACCAACTTGAACTTGAACTTCATTAGATTTAGAAACATGAGAAAGTACAACACCATCATTTCCTAAAGTAGTAACAAAAACTTTGGCATTTGGAACAATATCAGATAAATCTAAATTATTTTGAGAGTTTTCAGTATCAGAATAATTTTTATTAGAATCATTTAAATTTCTTATTTTATCATTAAGTAAATTCCTAGTCTTTTCCAAATTTTTATTGTTACTAGTAGAATTAATTTGTTTTATAATTGAATTTACATCTTCTTTAGCTTCTAACAAAATATTTCTAGCTTGAAGTTTAGCATTTGCAATAATTTCTTGTTCTTGAGTTTTTAAAGAATTATTGTCATTTTCCAAAGTCTGTTTTAAGTTATTTATTTCTTCTAAATTCTTAGAAATCTCTATTTTTTCTTTTTCAATTAAAGCTTTATCATCATATATATTTTTAAGCAATTCTTCAAAATTAATTTGATTTTTATTCATAAAAGATTTTGCATTATCAATAATTTCAGATTTTAGACCAAGCTTTTTACTAATTTCAAAAGCATTACTCTTTCCGAGGGATACCCACTAACAAACGATAAGTAGGAGATAAAGTATTAATATCAAATTCAACAGCAGCATTTTCAAAACCATCTGTAATTAAACTATATTGTTTTAATTCTTGATAATGAGTTGTAGCAATTGTAAGTATGTTTTTTTGTTTAAAATAATCTAAAATACTAATAGCAAGATTAGCACCTTCTAAAGGGTCTGTCCCAGAGCCTAATTCATCAACTAAAATTAATGAATTTTCAGTTGCATTTTCAACTATTTTTACAATATTTAAGATATGTGAAGAAAATGTACTTAAAGAATCCATAATACTTTGGTCGTCTCCAATATCTGCAAAAACTTGGTCAAAAACAAAAATACTAGATTTACTATCTGCAGGAATAGCCAATCCACTACAAGCCATACAAATAAGTAATCCAACTGTTTTTAAAGTAACAGTTTTTCCACCAGTATTTGGCCCTGTAATTAATAAAATTGAAAAATCTTTACCTAAAGTAAGAGAAATAGGAACAACTTTTTTTACATCTATTAAAGGGTGACGAGCATTACTTAAAATTATTTCTTTATTATCATTAATAGAAGGGATAGTTGCTTTTAAAAATCTTGCATATTTAGCTTTAGCAAAAATAAAATCTAAACTTCCAATTGTTTCTGCATCTAAAATAAGTTCATTAATATATGGAAAAAACAATGAAGAAAGCTCAAATAAAATCTTTTCAATTTCAGCATCTTCTTTTATTTTCAATTCATTAATTTCATTATTCATTTCAAAAACTGCAAGTGGTTCTATAAATAAAGTAGAACCAGCATTTGAAACATCATGAACAAAACCTTTTACATATGAGCGATATTCTTCTTTTATAGGTATAACAAACCTATCATTTCTAATTGTTACTACATTTTCTTGAATATATTTTGAATAACTAGAAGAATGTATCATACTATTTAACTTATTTTTTATATCTAGTTCAAGGTTTATTTTTTGTTTTCTAATTAATTTGAGTGTTTTTGAAGCATTATCTGAAATAGTTAAATCATTTTCTATACATTCACTAACCCTATCTAAGACGCTCTTATTAGAATATAGCATATTAAATAGATTAGAAAGAATTGGAAAATCTGATTCATTTATAAAATCCTTATTAAAATAACTTTTTAAGTCATAACACATTTTAAAAATATTACTTAAGTTTAATAAATCTTTAATAGATAAACAACCATTTATTTCTAAAATTTTTGTACTTATTGTAATATCTAAAAAATCAACAAAAGAAGGACTAGAGTTTCTATAACATAAATCAATTGCTTCTTGAGTTTCTGCTAATAGTTTTTTTACAGTATCTTGATTATTTTGAGGCAATAGCTCTAGTGCTTTATTTTTTCCAATATAAGTTACACAAAAATTGCTTAAAGTTTCAACTATTTTATTAAATTCTAACTTTTCTAAAAAATTCGTATTCATAAATTATATTATACAATCAAAAGTAAAAAAAAGCAAGTCACAGTTTGAGACTGTCTTAAATTGTTCCTTGAGTCTCAATTGGGGCACATCTAGGCGGTGTTAATCAATTTAAGCAAATTCTATTGCAAAAAGAGAAAAGATGTGATATAAAAAAGAAAGAAAACTATAAATGCAAGAGAGGTGAAAAAATGATAAAAGCTTATGCAAAATCAGATATAGGAAGGTTAAGAGAAAAAAATCAAGATGCATATTATATATCTGATTCATTAGACCAAATACAACTATACATGTTAGCAGATGGAATGGGAGGCTACAATGGTGGAGAAATAGCTAGTAATTTGGCAATACAATCAGCAAAAAATTATATAGAAAACAATTTCAAAGAAATCGAAAAAAGCAAAGAAAACATTATACAATTAGTAGGAAGTGCTATGGAATATGCAAATATGGTTGTATATGAAAAATCAAAAGAAAATAAAGAACTAGAAGGAATGGGTACTACTTTAGAGATTTGTTTAATATATAATAATAGAGCTTTTATTGGACATGTAGGAGATAGTAGAGTTTATAGAATTAGAAAGGAATTCTTAAGAAAATTAACACAAGATCATAGTTATGTCCAAAAATTAGTAAAAGATGGAACAATAACAAAGGAAGAAGCACAGCATCACCCTCAGAAAAATATGTTAATGAAAGCATTAGGATGTAATGCATTTGTTGAACCAGATGTTATGGTAAAAGGTTTTTTAAAAGATGATATAATAATAATAAATTCAGACGGATTAACAAATTTAGTATCTACAGATGAAATATATAAAGAAGCAAAAAAGGATATAGAACAAGCACCAAAAGAATTAATAAAAATAGCAAATGAAAAAGGTGGATATGATAATATAACAATAATTGTTATAAAAAACATATAACTTTCTACATTATAGCTTTATAAAATTTAAGTATATATCTATTAGAAAGGAAGAAAAAAGATGATTATAGAGGGAAAGCTATTAGGAAATAGATATGAAATTATTGAAAAAATAGGAAATGGTGGAATGGCTACAGTTTATAAAGCAACTGATAAAGTATTAAAAAGATATGTAGCAGTAAAAATATTAAGAGATGAATTTACTACTGATGATGAATTTATAAAAAGATTTGAAGTAGAGGCCCAATCTGCTGCCAGACTTTCTCATTCTAATATAGTTTCTATTTATGATGTAGGTGTAGATGAAAATTTATACTATATAGTAATGGAATTAATACAAGGAAAAACATTAAAAGAAATAATAATAGAAGAAAGGCAGCCATTACCTTGGAAATGGTCAGTAAATGTAGCAATACAAGTAGCTTCAGCATTAGAGATGGCACATAGAAACAATATAGTACATAGAGATATAAAGCCACATAATATTATTATAACAGAAGATGGAGTAGCAAAGGTTACAGACTTTGGAATAGCAAAAGCTGTTTCAAATTCAACTATAACAGCATTTGGAACAACTATAGGTTCAGTGCATTATTTTTCACCAGAACATGCAAGAGGAGGATATACAGATGCAAAATCTGACCTTTATTCTTTAGGAGTTGTAATGTATGAAATGGTAACAGGGAAAGTTCCATTTGATGCAGATACACCAGTGTCAGTTGCATTAAAGCATATGCAAGAAGAACCAATAGAGCCAATAGAATTAAATCCAAATTTACCAACTTCACTAAATAAAATTATCATGAAAGCATTACAAAAAGATACAACTTTAAGATATCAATCAGCAACTGAAATGATTCAAGACTTAAAAAAAGCATTAAAAAATCCAAATGGAGATTTTGTAGAAGAATTAGAATATGATGCTACTGCTAAAACTCAAAAAATAGATATGAATATGTATAATAGTGAAAATGGTGAAGATAAAGAAAAAAAGAAGAAAAAAGAAGGAAAATTAAGAAAATTTGTAAAAAAACATAAAGCTATTAGCATATTTATAATGGTAGTTCTACTATTTTCATTAAGTTTAGGAGGAACCATATTTGCACTTAATATAACAAATCCACCAGAGGTTGAAATGCCAAAAGTTGTAGGGTTAACAAAAGAAGAAGCAAAAAAAGCTATAGAGGCAGTTGGATTAGTGTATAAAGAAGAAAAAGAAGAATATAGCAAAGATGTTAAAGAAGGAGAAATTATTTCACAAAATCCTACATATATGGAAAAATATAATAGTGTAAAAAAAGGTAGTACAGTGTCTGTAGTAGTAAGCAAAGGCTTAGAAAAAACCATTGTTCCAAAGGTGGTTGGAAAAGAACAGCAAGAAGCAATAGCAGCATTAGAAGCAGCAAAATTAAAAGCTGAAGTAGTAGAAGAAACAAGTCAAAAAGTAGAAAAAGGATATGTAATTAGTCAAGAAGTTGAAGCAGATGCAGAAGCATTTGCAGATGATATAATAAAAATACATGTAAGCATAGGAACAGGTATAAAACAAGTAAAAATGACAAGTGTAGTAGGAAAACAAGAAGCAACAGCAAAACAAGAAATAGAATCACTTGGTTTAGTAGCAAAAATAGAATATACTGAAAATCAAAATAAAGAAAATGGAATTGTACTACAACAAAGTGTTAATTCAGGAGAAACAATAAATGAAGGCACAAGTATAACATTAACAGTAAACAAAATAGCAGAAACAAAAACAGCTACAGTATCTATAGATGTAAAATCAATAACAGGAGGATATTTAAAAGAAGATGCAGAATCAAATGATGCACTAGTTAAAACTGTAACTATTGAATTAACATATGGAGATAGAGTTGAAACAAGAACTAATGTGGATAAAAACCAAACACAATACAAGATACCAATTTCAGGAAAAGACAATTCAACTCAAAATGTAAAAATTGTAGTTAAAGAATCAAATCAAGCAATATACCAATCAAGTCAAGATATTAGATTTGGAACTCAAGATACAATAACTTTCAAACAAACATAAAAATGTAAATTGCCAAAGGGAAAGAAGTAACCTTTTGGCAATTTATTCAAATTAAATGGAGGAAATATGCAAGGTATAATTATAGAAAATATTTCAAATTTATATAAAATAAAACAATTAGATTCTAAAGAAATATATATAGCCACAGCAAGAGGAAAACTAAAAAAAGATGATATAATACCAGTAGTTGGTGATATTGTAAAATTTGAAATAACAGATAAACAAAAAAATGAAGCAGTAATAGAGGAAATACAAGAAAGAAAGGTATATATAAAAAGACCAAAACTTGCAAATATAACACAAATTATATATGTAATTTCTATAAAAAATCCTAAACCAGATTTATTAATGTTAGATAAACAATTAGCATTTGCAGAATATCTAAAAATAAAATCTTTAATAGTAATAAATAAAATAGATTTAGATGAAACAAAACAATATACAAAAATAAAAGAAACATATGAAAACATAGGCTACAAAGTAATTGAAACATTTGCAAAACAAAAACAAGGGATAGATGAATTAAAAGAAGAACTAAACGGAAATATTAATGCATTTTCAGGAAATTCAGGAGTAGGAAAATCAACCTTAATAAATGGAATTTTTAATAAAGATATAACAAAAGAAGGAAATATAAGTAAAAAGAATAAAAGAGGTAAAAATACGACTACTATTACAAAGTTATATGAAATTCAAAAAGATACATATATTGCTGATACACCTGGATTTTCAACATTTGATATTTCAGAAATACCAAGCAAAGACTTAGAAAAATATTTTAAAGAATTTAAGAATCATATACAAAAATGTGAATTTATAGGATGTACGCATATAAAAGAACAAAATTGTGGAATAAAAAAAGCAATAGAAAATGGGGAAATAGAAAATGAAAGATATCAAAGATTTTGTAAGATATATCAAGAATTAAAAGAAAAGGAGGAAAGAAAAAAGTGGTAGAAGTATCAACTTCAATTTTAAATGTAAAAAAAGGCGAAGAAGCGTCAACATTTTTTGAATTAGAAATAGCCAAAACAGATTATTTTCATATAGATGTAATGGATGGAAAATTTGTTAAACAAGACACATATAAAAAAATGCTAGAATATTCATCATACATAAAAAGAATATCAAATTTGCCATTAGATGTTCATTTAATGGTTAAAAATGTAAAAGAAGCTATAGATGATTTTTTATCTGTTGAACCTAATATAATTACTTTTCATCTGGAATCTTGTGAAAAAAAAGAAGAAGTTTTTAAATTAATAAAATATATAAAAGACAATAATTGCAAAGTTGGAATATCAATAAAACCAGACACTAAAATAGAAGAAATATATGAATTTTTACCATATGTTCATTTATGCCTTATTATGACAGTAGAACCACGGAAAAGGTGGACAAACTTTATTAACAGATATGTTAAATAAAATAGAAAAATTAAAAAAATATAAAATAGAAAATAATTTAGAAGTAGATATAGAAGCAGATGGTGGTATAAATTTAAAAACTGCACCAATGGTTAAAAAAGCTGGTGCAAATATTTTAGTTGCAGGAACTGCAATTTTAATGGCAAATAATTTTAAAACTATAATTGATGAATTAAAAAGTAATTAAAAAAACAACCTTACTAATAAAGTAGAAAGTAAGGTTGTTTTTAATTTTTAATCTTTTTTATCTTTTTTCTTATCTATATTTTTATTAAACAAAATATAGTATGTTATAATTCCAAATCCTAAAATTGTAGAAATTATACTTATTACAGGACCTATATAATTAACTAATTCAATTAACCATAATATAGTAGATACAATAATCAATGTACCAAACATAATAGGTTTTTTATCAATTTTTAATTTTTGGCAAATTAAATTATTTATTGTTATTGCAAATATAGATGTACTAATAGCAATTAATAAGAAGAATACACCTAAAGCTAAAATTGCAATTGAAGAAGTGATTCCTAATAATATTAGTATAATTGAAGATATAACTAATATTATTGGTGTAAGAATACCTAATCCAACTACAGGGCCGAACTTATTTTTTAGAACTTTATTTGTATTGTCTAAGAATTTTGGAGCAATCCATAAACATAATAGCCAAATAATTAAAACAGTTACTAAAAATGTGCCTAAACCTAGTAAATAATCTTGTATAGATGAAGTTCCAGAATTAGTAGACGTTTGAGTATAATTTATTGTTCCTTCAACCATACCTTCTGCTATTTCAAGTTCTGTATTAGAAGAATAATTAAAATCTCCATAAATGATAGGTGTTGCATTTTCTTGTTCTGAAGCATTTTTTAAAGAGATATTTTCAGCAGTTACAAAGGCATTTCTTCCAATTGTTCCTAAAATATTTAATGTGTTAGTAGCTATTTTAATATCTCTGTAAATATATCCAGAAATTGTAACATCTTGTGAAACCATATAAACATCATATACAACTCCTTGAATATCCGCATTAGAAGTAAGTGCAAATAAGTTACTAAATATATATGCATCTTGTCCAATTGTTATATTATTAGCCATAATAAAAGCGTCTCCACCTATTTGAGAATTTATAGTAACTTTATTTGCAATTACAAATAAATTACCATCAACTGTATAGTCTATTGTAACATCATCTCCAGTTAAATAAACATCTTCATGTTTATAATCTTCTGAAGATGATCCAATATCTATATCTTTATTTTCTTCTTCATCATCGACATCCCCTTCAGTATCATCATTATTAATAACAACACTGTCATTTCCTGAATTAATTAATGCAATACCATGTTCGTCATCAGTATTAGCATTTTCATACTCTTTAAATTCAAAATCTTCAGGATTTGTATTAATTATTATTTCTTCAGATGTATCTACATTTTCTGCCATTGATACAGGTACTGAAATTAGTAAGATAATACATATAAATAAGGCTATTATCTTAAATTTGTTTTTTAACATTAAAATCCCTCCTAAATTAAATAATTTTAATAAGTAAAATATATATCTTTATTATAATTTTGTCAAGGAAAATGTTATTATAACAGAAATAAAGATTAAATTTTTTTATTTATATATATTCCATCTTTTCTATTTCCATTTGTTGGTATTTTTATAGTTA
>CANRPI010000023.1 GCA_947632475.1 uncultured Clostridia bacterium
AAAATTATACTTATAGTGGCAATAGGTTTATAGGTAAAACCTTTATTAAAAACCTAAATATATTATACAAGGAATGAGAGTGAAAATGGAAGAAAATAACAATGATCCAATTACTCAACGTCGTAGAGCTTTAGCAGAAGCTTTAAGAACAAACGGAGAAGTAGTAGTAACACCAACTGGAGAAGTAGAATTTAAAGAAGAAGTAGAAAACAGTGATACACCAGCAATATCTGTTCCAGAAGGTAAATTAGCATAAAAAAGGAGGAATAAAAATGTCATCATTTTATTGGTATGAAAGAGATCCAGAACTATATAAAGCAGAAGTAATGGCCATGAAAAAATTTTTCCCATCATTTAAAATTAATCAATTACAAGATGGTTCAGGGAGACTATATTGGAGAGGAAAAGTACAACCAACAGGACCTAATGGTATGGTATGGGATTTAATGTTAATATATAAAAACAATCACCCATATACTGCTGACAAAGAATATGGAGGTTCTATTCAAATATTACCAGTATCTCCAAGATTAAAAGATATCGCACGTAATCTACCACTTAGACCAGAAGTAGGATTAGGTTTAGGATTACCACACATATATAGAGCAAATTTTGGAAGAAATGAAGAATATTTTATTTGTACAGCAGACCCTAAGTATTTTAAAGCAGGACAAGACAGATCAACTTCAGCAGCTTCTGCACTTAGCTGGGCATGTAAATGGATAGTATTATGCGAAATGTGGTTGAATGGTGAAATAAGCGATGATGTTGCTTTAGAAGGCAACTATTAATATTAGTAAGTGTTTATCCTAAAGCATAAGATAAACACTTTTTGTTTTTTAATAATAAAGAAAAGAGGATTAATTATGGAAGCAATTTTTTCTAATAGAGCATTTACAGCTGTTATGGCAGAAACAACTGAAAAAATAAAAACAGAAACAGGAGGTTTATTTCTTGGAACAGTTGAAAATGACACTTGGTATATAATAGAAACAATAGATCCAGGACCAAAATCAATATTCAAAGTTACATATTTTGAATATGACCAAAAATACACAGAACATCTAATAAATAAAATAGCAAAATTATATGATAAACCTTTAGAGCTTATTGGATTATGGCACAGACATCCAGGTTCATTTGACATATTTTCACAAACAGATGATGGTACAAATGCAAAATATGCCAAAATGAGGCCACAAGGAGCCATTTCTGGATTAGTAAATGTAGATCCAGAATTTCGTTTTACAATGTATCATGTTAATCAACCATGTAACTATAGTAAAATCAACTATAGAGTAGGAGATGAACTAATACCAGAAGAATACTTGAAATTAAAATCTCAAGAAAAATTAAAAGATAAAATGTATACTATTTTATATAGAGACGAAATAGTAAAAGAAATTTTAAAAAATAATAAATAATATTTTGGAGGAAATGAATAAAATGGACAATTTTTTTGGTGATGAAATTGAAAAAATAGTATTTATTTCAGAAGAACAATTAAAAAGTAGAAATACCAATAAACTTTATGGAAAATATTTTAAAGACACAAAAATTTTTAATATTTTTCCAGAAGAACTAAAAGAAAGAGGAGAATTTCTATGCGAAATTTTACCTAAAGGGAGCAATCCTACAAATGACAACTTATGTGCAATTGAAACAGAAGAATCAATTGAATTTTATAGTGAAGGAAAAAAAATAAAAATAGAATCATATAGTTTATATCAAAATATATTTTCTAGAAATAAAGGAATTTTAGAAACAGATGTTATGTCAAAAAAACGTGCTGTTATATTAGGTTGTGGGTCAGTAGGAAGTTTAGTTGCAATGGAATTAGCAAGGTCTGGAGTAGGAAACTTTTTATTAGTTGACCCAGATGTTATGGAATATCATAATATTTGTAGACACCAATGTGGAATAGAAGATGTAGGAGATTTAAAAATAAATGCATTAACAAGAAAATTAAAAAACATTAATCCAAAAATAAACATAGAAAAGTTTGAAGGAGTAGTTGAAAATGTACCAAAAACTATGTTAGATGAATTTTGCAAGCCAGGAGATACTGTTTTTGTAGGTTGTGCAGATAATAGGGCAGCTGATGTATATGCAAATCAAATTAGTATATACTATTCTGCATACTTCATTTCAGTTGGATTTTGGGAAAGAGCTTGTGCAGGCGAAATATTTTACCATATTCCAAACAAAGGAATGCCTTGTTATGAATGTGCTTTAGGTTCAGGTTCAAACCTATCTTCTCGAGTTCAAGCAAATCATCATGTATACTCTAATAAAGAAGATATTGAAGCAGTAAAATTTGAACCAGGTATATCAGTAGATATCAACTTTATAACAACTATTGGAATAAAACTTATTATAGATATGTTAAATAGTAACAATAAGAATTATATTCCAAGACTATTAAACCATTTAAGACAATATACAATTGTATGTAATACTAACAATCCAGAAATCGGTGGAGAAATGCTAGAAATATTTAGTTATCCATTACAAGTTACAACTTCACTAGTTGTAGGATTTGGAAAGAAACAGTGCAAAGAAAAAAATAAATGCAAATATGAATTAGAAGAAAAATAAAGAATTGAGGAATAAAAATGGATATAAAATCAATTTCATATAAAAAAGTAATTTATATTATAAATCAGTTAATTGTATCTTTAGGAGAAATGGATGATAAAATAATAAAATCTCAAAAAGATTATAATTCCAAAGTAAATCAAATGGCAGCAGAATATAATTCTAAAAATCAAAAATTTGAAAGAGATTGTGAAAATGCAATTGCTTCATTACAAAGAAATTCCAAAAGTATGATTAATGAAGCACAAAAAATCGAAAGTCAAGTTATACAAATGGATACAAAACTTTCTCAAGTTGATAAATATTATTTAAAAACTAAAAAGAAAAAATTGCAAGAATTATCTGATAAAAAAAGCGAAAAATTTACTGATAATACAGACTATTTTAAAATACTAAAAGATATAAAAGAAAGATATGAAGTAGTTAGTAAAAAATATTCAGAAGAAATATTACCATCTATTTTAAATAGCTTAAATTATATATTTTCTGGTAAAAGAAAGAGAGATTATGAAGAATTAATAATACTAAAGAATACAGTAGAACAATTTATTGAAGAAATGAAAAAAAATCTAAACATGGCAACAGAAGAAACAATCGCAGAAATGAAAAATGAGCATGATGCTCAAAAGCAAGAAATGCTAAATTCTCAAGAAACATTTAAAAAGCAACAAGAAGACCAATATATAAATAATTTAAATGAAATTTCAGAAGAAATTGAAAGAAGATTTCAAAATTTATTACCAGATGAGATTATAAATTTTATGGCAAGTACTATTGAAGAATATAAGAAATCATGTCTTAAAGTTAACACAACAAATGAAATTAGAAATAACATATTTTACATTGGATATGTTGATTTTCCAGTAAAAGAATTTATACAGTCAAATACATTAATATCTTACATTACTAAAAAATGTGAACCATTAATGATAGACAATTATAAAATTAGATTTCCATTAATATTATCAAGTGCAGAACCATTTGACATTTTTATTGAAAAAAGTGATGATGGAAAAGTTGCTATACAACAGATGGTACAAGGAATTATGTTTTCATTTTTATCTTCAACACCGGTTATGAATTTGAGCTTTAGTGTAATTGACTGTCAAAGCCATGGAAATAGTGTAGCTAATTATTTTGATGC
The DNA here is from genome assembly GCA_947632475.1 of uncultured Clostridia bacterium. GTDB lineage: Bacteria > Bacillota > Clostridia > TANB77 > CAG-508 > CAG-269. The sequence goes on from CANRPI010000023.1 coordinate 3,743, forward strand.
TAAAAAGAAATTGCCAGAATTATTTAAAGAAAAATTTTATACTAATCAAGATGAAGCAGTACAAAGAATTTATGAACTAAATGATAGAGTAGATTATATATCACAAGAAATATTGGGAACAGAATATAATGATATTTTTGAATATAAAAAAGAAAACACAAATTATAATGGAAAAATAGAAGTTTTAACTATATTTGATTTTCCAAAAGGATTAGATGAACAAACATTAGATGCCTTAAAAAACATTATTATATATGGAAAAAAATGTGGTATTTATGTAATAATAGCAGGAAGTTCAGTAGTAGAACAAGATTATAACTCAAAAGAAATATTAAAAAATATCCAAAAAATAAAAGAGTATTGTGTAAATTTAAAACAAGTAGCAAATGGATTTGAATATGCTACTTTACCAGTAACTAGTTTACCAATGCCAGGAAAAGTAGAATTTAAAAACTTCTTTGAAAAATATATTTTAATTAATGAAGGAATAAAAAATAAGGGAATAGCTTTACCTAAAGATATCAGAAATTTAATGAACAGTAAAGATGATGAAGAACTACAAACTAATATAGATTCAATAAATAAAACAATTGCAGAATATGAAGAAAGATTTGGAAAAGCACCTGATGAAAGTGCAGTATATTTAAGAAAAATACCAATAGGAATAACACATTACCCAGCAGACCTTTTTGCAGATTGTTTTGGCTACAAAAAAATTATGGGAGAATTTAGAGACGAGAGCGGAAAAATTGCATTGCCACTATTTATGGATTGTGGAGCTTCTTGTAACTTTTTAACAACTTATTCAGAAGAAACTAGAAGTAAAATGATATATTTTGCAAATCACATAATATGGTCAGCTTTATCAATGTTTCCTGTTACTAAACTAGATATTAGTATTATAGATTGTGAGCAAAAGGGAGGAAGTATTCAACAATTTTTAGATTTTAAAAATGAATGTCCAGACACTTTTGACGAAAAAATTTATACAAATAGAGATGATATTACAGAATTATTAGAAAAATTAAACAAAAAAATTGATGATATAATTCAAAATAAATTATCTAACAAATATACTAATTTACTAGAATACAATCAAAATAATCCAAACAGGTCAGAAACTTGCAAACTATTAGTCATATATGATTTCCCTTCAGGAATGGATAATAGAGAAATAGATATTTTATTAAACATTCTAAAAAATGGAGGTAAATGTGGAATATATGTATTATTAGGTTACAATAAAGATATACCATATTCAGCTTATGGGGGAATAGAACAATCTTTAAACAGAATAAAACAATATTCTTCTACTATAGAAATTAATGATAAAAATTTATGTATAGCGCCATTTAATTTACCAATTTCTATAAAAGAGCCATTAGATAGTTTAGCAATAAATGAATTTATAAACAATTACAAAGAAGTAAGTAAAAAGATAAAAGGAAAAGGATTCTCATTTGAAGACATATTAGACAAAGAATTATTTACAAGAAATACAGATAAAGAATTAAGCATACCAATAGGAATAGGTGATGGAGAATCAATAGTTCCAATAGTATTTGGAAAAGGTTCATCACATCATGCTTTAGTTGCAGGAGCAACTGGTTCAGGAAAATCAACCTTATTACATACATTAATTATGAGTGCAATGCTACATTACACACCAGATTTATTAAATTTGTATTTAATGGACTTTAAGGGAGGAACAGAATTTAAAATATATGATTCATATCGTTTACCACATATAAAACTACTTGCTTTAGATGCAATGCAAGAATTTGGAGAAAGTATATTAGAAGACTTAGTAGCAGAAATTGAAAGAAGAAGTGAAAGATTTAAATCTGTAAATGCTTCAAAAATATCTGAATATGTTAAATTATCAGGAAAAGCAATGCCAAAAATATTGGTAATAATGGATGAATTTCAAATACTATTTAATGATTCAACAAATAGAAAAGTAGCAAATCACTGTGCAGAATTAACCAAAAGAATTGTTACAGAAGGTCGTTCATATGGAATACACTTACTAATGGCAACTCAATCTACTAAAATTATAGCAGATTTATCTTTAGACAGTGGTACAATAGAACAAATGAGAATAAGGGTAGGCTTAAAATGTGGAGAACATGATGCAAGATATTTATTCACAGATAGGAATGATATGAAATCATTAGAAATGATGAAAGGGCCAATAGGAACAGCAGTATTAAACGAAGAATATACAGAAAAAGATCTTATTGGACTAAGAGCTGCTTACTGTGATGACAAGACACAAGAAAAATATTTAGAATTAATAGCAGAAAAATTTGCCAATTATGAATATGATATGCAATCATTTGAAGGAAGTAAAACAATTGATTTATTAAGTGTCTTACCATCAGAAATGACTAATAATTTACCAGTAACAATAAAAGTAGGTCCACTAATAAAAGTTGCTGATCCGCTAGAAGCAGTATTAGACAAAAAACGTAAACATAACACATTAATTTGTGGAGCAAATGAAAAAATGGCTGAAAATATAGTAAACCTATATACTTTAGGAGCATTATTAAATCAAAATGTTCAAGTATTATACATAGATGGAGACACTATATTAGAAGGAAATGTATCAGAAAAATCTTATTATACTGAATATAGTAGATTTAATGAAAGATTTAAAATTGCAAAGACAAGAGGAGACATTATAAAATTTATAAAAGAAGTATATGACTTTTATTTAGATTCTAAGAAAAATATGACAGAACAACAAAAACTAATCATTATTAAAAACTTCCAATATTTAGACCTTCTAAAAAATCTATTAAAAGGAGAAAGAATACAAGAAGAAGACTATATTGATGAAGAAGAAAAAGAAAAAAATGAAAATGAAATTGTTGAACCAGCAAATCCATTTGACTTTGGGTTTGACAGCAATTCATCAAAAGAAGAAAAAGTCAATGGCAAATTAATGAAATTAATAGATGATGGTTCAGCATATGGAATCAATTTTATAATAACATCTTTGGAATTTCCAAGTGTAAAAGAATGTATGCATTATGGAGAAAACATACTTCCAAAATTCCCAGAAAGATATGTATTTGCGTTAAATGAGACTGATGCAGATTTCCTAATTGACAATGTATCATTAAAATCTTTAAAAGACAATACTGTATATTATACAGATTCTTTAAAAAATACATTTCAATTAAAACCATACATTTTTCCAAAGAAAAAAGAATTAGAAGAATTTTTGAACCAAATATTAAAGAGGTAAAAATGGATTTAATAAATAAAATATTTAAAATTTCTAATATAGGGATGATATTATTCTGTGGATTAAATTTAGGGCTAATTACATATATTTTTACAAACGGATTTTCAGATTACACATATATTTGGTGGATAATTACAGGATATATAGGTGGAATATTAATTTCATTATCTCCAATAGGAGAGTGGGCAATGGTACTATTAGCAGGAGGAAGAAAAATGAAAAGATATGATATGAAAATAAGAATAGTGCCATTGCTAGAAATTGTTTACAATAAAGCTAAAAAAGAAGCACCAAAAATGGTAAATTCAATAAACTTAAAGATTATATATGACTCAATTCCAAATGCCTATGCAATAGGAAGAAGAACAATTTGTGTAACATCAGGAATATTTGACTTAACAGATGACGAAATAATGGGAGTGTTAGCACATGAATTAGGTCATCTAGCCAATAGACACTCAGAAATACAACTTATTATAGGAGGTTCAAACTTATTCATATCAGGAATTTTATTAGCATTAAAAATAATTTCATGGTTAGTTGTAGCAATATTCTCATTATTTGCCATTAACACCAAAAGCACAATAGCTTCAATAGTAATATTTTTAACAGGTGTATGTTCAGCATATTTAATAGGTTTATGGACTAAATTTTGCTTATTATTTATGCGATTGTCAATGAGACAGAATGAATATGTGGCAGACAAATTTGCTTATAAAATAGGATATGGAAATCAACTTATAAACGCCTTAGACAGAACAAATATAGACATTGCATCAGAAAATCAATTCTTAAGAGCCTTAAATTCTACTCATCCAAATTATAATGAGAGAATAGCTAGAATACAGCAATATGTGCTATGTAATGACGTTTCTTGATGGCACAAATGCTCTATAAGGAAAAAGTTCTTAATGGCACAAATGTGCCATCAGGAGACAGTTATTAATGGTACAAATTATTAATTTAATAAGAGGAGAAAAAGTGAGAAAAGTTATATTTATACTAGGAACATTATTTTTATCAATAATTATAATATTAAATATATTATTCACAGCAAATCTTAGTGCATCAGAGCACATTGAAATAAAATTCAATAATGTTATTTACATTTTAGGAGTAATTTTATTAGCTGGAATAATATATTTTATTACAAAAATTATTGATAAAAAATTATACAATTACAATGACTTTGAACAAAAAAAGCACCTTAGAAAAAATATATTTAAAGTGATTTTAGTAATATATATATTAATAAATATTATGTGGATAATCCTTGCAAATCCGGCAGTTGTAGGCGATTCGATTCATGTTTGCAATTTGGCACAAACATTTTATAGAGGAAATCCGAATCAATTTTTGAATAGTGGAACATATGCTGGCATAACTTTAAAACAATATATGCAAGCATATCCTCAGCAAATTACGTTGGCATTCGTATTTAGTATTTTCTTTAGAATTATACATTTTGACGTATTAGAAGTACTAAGATTGTTAAATATAATTGGAAATATAGCAATTGTTATTTCATTATATAAAATAAATAATCAATTATCAAAGAAATATAAAACTAATAAAGTACTACTACTAGCATTAATATTGACATTTATACCACTTGTAATGTTAATTACATTTATATATGGTGATACACCAAGTTTAGCACTATGTTTATTTTCCGTATATTTTGTAATGAAATATGTAGAAACAAAACAAATTAAATATATAGTAACAGCATCTCTATTTACAATGGTTGCGTACATGCTTAGAATGAACACATTAATATTTATAATAGCAACTGTTATCTATATGATTCTAAACTTATTGCAAGAAAAAACAATCAAAGAAAAATATTTAAATGGGTTAATAATTATATTATATATCATCATATCTATAATGCCTTCATCAATAGTAAAAAATTATTATTATTCAAAATATAATTTAGACAAAAGCAAAATTTATCCAACCCAAAGTTATTTACTTATGGCAATGGAAGAATCGTGGAGAGGCAATGGATGGCATAATGAAGATATATCAAAACCTGCTTTATACGAGCCAGAAAAGAAAAAACAGGAATATACACAAAAAATAAAAGATAGATTAATTTATTTTTCAAAAAATTTAGATTATACATTTAAATTTTATACTATGAAAATAGCTTCTATGTGGGCTGAAAATACATATTCATCAGTTAGAAATAATAGAACAAAAAAATACACTTTTGAAAATATCATAGAACCATTAACATTTTATCAAAAAGCATTACTCATTTTGATATGTGTGTGTAGCTTAATTATTCTAATACAAAATAGAAAATCACTTTCACTAGAACTAATATTTTTAATTACAATTTTTATAGGTGGGTTTGCATTTCATATATTATGGGAAGCAAAGTCAAGATATATTATTCCATATATAATAATATTAATGCCAATTGCAGCAATCAAAATTAATAATTCAACATTTAAGCACTTGTTTTTTCGAAAAAAAAGTGTATAATATAATTCGATTATACAAGTATAATAATTAAGAGGAGATGATAAACATGCAAGTTAGCAAAGAAGAAATACTACACATAGCAAACTTAGCATACTTAAACTTAGAAGAAAATGAAATTGACAAATACATATTACATTTGCAAGATATATTAAACTTTGCAAACATAGTAAATAACGCACCAGTAGATAACTTAGACATAACAATAGGTGCACATGAAAGCAAAAATGTATTTAGAAAAGATGAAATAAAAATATTTGAAGACACACAAAGCTTATTACAAAATGCAAAAGAAACAGATCAAAATATGTTCAAAATACCAAAGGTAATAAATTAGCAAGGAGGTAAATGAATGGAAATTACAGAATTAACTGTTCACGAACTACAAGAAAAACTAAAAAACAAAGAACTAACAATTACAGAAATCACAAAAGCATATTGTGATAGAATAGAAGAAAAAGAAAAAGACGTACAAGCATTTGTAACAACTCTAACAGAAGAAGCCATGAAACAAGCAGAAGAAATAGAGGAAAAAGTAAATAATGGAGAAATAAAAGGAGAATTTGCAGGAATTCCAATAGGAATAAAAGACAATATGTGCACAAAAGGAATAAAAACCACATGTAGTTCAAAAATGTTAGAAAACTTTATAGCACCATATGATGCGACAGTAGTTGAAAAGCTAAAAGAAGCAAACATAATAAATCTAGGAAAACTAAATATGGATGAATTTGCAATGGGAGGTTCCACAGAATATTCATATTTCAAAAAAACAAAAAATCCATGGAACCTAAACAAAGTACCAGGAGGTTCATCAGGAGGATCTGCAGCAGCAGTTGCAGCAAACTTAGTACCATGGGCATTAGGATCTGATACAGGTGGTTCAATAAGACAGCCATCTAGTTTTTGTGGAGTAGTTGGATTAAAGCCAACATATGGCTTAGTATCTAGATATGGCTTAGTAGCATTTGCATCATCATTAGACCAAATAGGACCAATAACAAAAGACGTAAAAGATTGCAGTATGTTATTAAACCTAATAACAGGACATGACGAAAAAGACACAACCTCATCAAATAGAGAAAAAGTAGACTATACAAAAGCACTAAAAAATGATGTAAAAGGCTTAAAAATAGGAGTGCCAAAAGAATTTTATGGAGAAGGAATAAATAGTGAAGTTAAAGAAACACTTGAAAAGGCAATAGAAAAATACAAAGAACTAGGAGCAGAAATAGAAGAATTTTCACTAGACATAGCAAACTATTCACTAGCAACTTATTACATAATTGCATGTGCTGAAGCAAGTTCAAACTTAGGAAGATTTGATGGAATTAGATATGGTTATAGAACACCAGAATTCAAAAACCTAAAAGAATTATATAAAAAATCAAGAAGTGAAGGATTTGGACAAGAAGTAAAAAGAAGAATAATACTTGGAACATATGTATTATCATCTGGATATTATGATGCATACTACAAAAAAGCTCAAAAAGTACGTACTCTAGTATCAAATGAATTTAGTAAAGCATTTGAAAAATATGACATTATATTAATACCAACCTCTCCAACAGTAGCATTTAACATTGGAGAAAAAACAAGCAATCCTATGGAAATGTATTTAGCAGACATATGCACAGTATCTGTAAACATAGCAGGACTTCCAGGAATATCAATTCCATGTGGGGTAGACAAACAAGGAATGCCAATAGGAATGCAGCTTATAGGAAATAAATTCTGTGAAGAAACAATATTAAATGCAGCATATACATTTGAGCAAGCAACAAATTTTAGAGAGAAATATAAGCCAGAATTCAAAAAATAAAAAACTTAAACAAGGAGGAAATCGAATGTCAAAACAAGATTATGAAGTAATAATAGGGCTTGAAGTACATGCAGAACTTTCTACAAAAACAAAAATATTTTGTTCATGTCCAACAGAATTTGGAGCAATGCCAAACACACACACATGTCCTATTTGTATGGCAATGCCAGGAACATTACCAGTTTTAAATGAAAAAGTAGTAGAATATGCAGTAAAAGCAGGGCTAGCAACAAATTGTGAAATATCAAGAAACAGCAAAAATGACAGAAAAAATTATTTTTATCCAGACCTTCCAAAATCATATCAAATATCACAATTTGACCAACCACTATGCGAGCATGGTTATGTAGAGATAGAAACATCAGAAGGAAAGAAAAAAATAAGACTAACAAGAATACATATAGAAGAAGATGCAGGAAAACTAAATCATGATGAATTTGCAGGAGGAAGCTTAGTAGACCTAAACAGAGCAGGAGTACCTTTAATAGAAATAGTTTCAGAGCCAGATATACGTAGTAGCGAAGAAGCGGAGCAATATATAAGAAAACTAAAATCAATACTTGAATATATAGAAGTATCAGACTGCAAAATGCAAGAAGGCTCTCTAAGAGCAGATGTCAATGTATCTGTACGTAAAAAAGGAGAAACAAAATTAGGAACACGTACAGAAATGAAAAACATGAATTCATTTAGAAGCATAGTAAGAGCAATTGAATATGAAGTAGATAGACAAATAGATGTAATTGAAGATGGTGGAAAAATAGAGCAAGAAACATTAAGATGGGATGACGTATCTGGTAAAACATTTCCAATGAGAGATAAAGAAGATGCCCAAGATTATAGATATTTTCCAGATCCAGATTTAGTAGCAATAAAATTATCAGAAGAATACATAGAAAATATAAAATCAAATCTACCAGAACTACCAGAAAGCAGGAAACAAAGATACTTAGAAAAATACAACTTGTCAGAAAAAGATGCAAAATTAATAACATCATCAAAATATCTATCAGACCTATTTGAAGATACAATAAAAGTTTGCAATAATCCAAAAGCTGTAAACAATTGGATAATATCAGATATTTCAAGAATTTTAAATGAAATGGAAATAGACCCAATAGAAATACCTTTTGATAGCAACCAGCTAGGAAAATTAATAATACTAATCGACAAAGGAACAATCAGCTCAAGCATAGGTAAAAAAGTATTGACAGAACTATTTGAAAATCCAAGAGATCCAGAAGAAATAATAAAAGAAAAAGGCTGGATTCAAATTTCAGATGAAGGAGAAATTAAAGCAGTAGTATTGAAAATTTTAGAGGCAAATCCACAATCTGTATCAGATTATAAAGGCGGAAAAGATAAGGCATTAGGATTTTTAGTAGGACAAGCTATGAAAGAAACAAAAGGAAAGGCTAACCCTCAAATGCTAAACAAAATGTTTTTAGAAGAACTAAAAAGATAGGTGGTTATTTTGGGGACAGTCTTAAAATGACCATTAATGCACAAAATGGTCATTTTAAGACTGTCCCCCAAATACCCCAATTTATATTTATATTATATTCTTTTTTAATGAATCTACCACAATTCCGCAAATTAAAAATTCAATAGAAAATAGTAAACTCATTTTAAATAAAATAATTCCTATGTCAAATAGTAAAGGAGTTGAATAAATAAATGTATATGTTAATAGTATAAAAATTGAAATAAGACAAATTCCAAAGCAACCTTTAATTCCATTTTTTATAATTCTAATTGTTTGATTTTCTAAGTTTTTGAAAATATTTATAATTTTATTTTTAATATTTTTCATATGTATCACCTAATTTATAGTAACATTTTTTAAATAAAAAAACAATGGAAATTATTGTGTACTACTTTTAGTATGTTTCTTTTGGAAGTGTGTTAGTGGCATACTTGACTTTTTAACAATTTGAATATATAATATGCTACATATTAATGTATTGGCAGATTATGAGGAGGAGTTTTTTATGCAAGAAAAAATAAGAATAAAACCAAAAACTTTGCCAGGATTTATGGAGTTATTACCAAAAGAACAAATATTATTTAATAGAATGAAAGAAATAATACAAAAATCTTATGAAAAATATGGTTTTTTGCCTTTAAATACTCCTATTATAGAAGATGCAGATGTTTTGCTTGCAAAAGCAGGAGGAGAAACTGAAAAGCAAATATATCAATTTAAAAAAGGTGATAATAATTTAGCACTTAGGTTTGATTTGACAGTGCCTTTGGCAAAATATGTAACTGAATATTATGATAAACTAAGTTTTCCTTTTAAAAGATATCAAATAGGTAAAGTTTATAGAGGAGAAAAGCCACAACGAGGTAGATACAGAGAGTTTTATCAATGTGATGTAGATATAATAGGAGATGGTAAATTATCTATTATAAATGATGCTGAGATTCCTTCAATTATATATAGCACATTTAAAAATTTAGGATTTGATGATTTTACAATATGTATCAATAATAGAAAAATCTTAAATGGACTTTTCTATAGTTTAGAATTAGAAAGTGAATCTGCTGAAATTTTAAGAATAATAGATAAAATAGATAAAATAGGAGCAAATAAAGTAAAAGAGGAATTGCTAAAAAATATTGAAAATAAAAAAGTAGATATTATAATGCAATTTATAAGTATTGAAGGAAACAATGACACGAAAATAAATTCTTTAGAAGATATGAATATTAAGAATGAAGTTTTTCAAGAAGGAATAGATGAATTAAAGCAAGTTGTTAAGTTTATAAGGATATTTGGTGTTCCAGAGGAAAATTTCAAAATTGATTTAACAATAGCTAGAGGTTTAGACTATTATACTGGAACAGTATATGAAACTTTTTTAAATCAACATAGAAACTTAGGAAGTATATGTTCAGGAGGAAGATATGATAATTTGGCTGAATATTATACAGATAAGAAAATGCCAGGAGTCGGAATTTCAATAGGGTTATCAAGATTATTTTTTCAACTAGTGGATAATAATATAATATCAGCAGAAAACGAATCAATTTCAGATGTATTAATAGTTTCAATGAAAGATGAATATGAATTATGTGCTGAAGTAGCAACTAAGTTAAGGGAAGTAGGCTTAAATATACAACTAAATATTGAAGAACAAAAATTAGGTAAAAAATTTAGAAATGCAGATAATCTACATATTAAATATGTAATAATAATAGGAGAAGATGAAGTAAAAAACAATGTGGTTTCATTAAAAAATATGATTACAGGAGAGCAAAAAACATTGAAAGTAGAAGAAGCAGTAGATTTAATTAAAAAAGAGTTAAAGAAAAAATAAAAATGTTTATTGTTATAATGAAGTAGTAAGAAATGGAGATAAAAATGGCTGTAATAATTGATGGAAAACAAGTAGCAAGAAAAATAAGAGAAGAATTAAAAAAAGAATGTGATGAAATAAAAACAAAGGGAATAAGACCAAAACTAGCAGTTATAATGGTTGGAAACAATCCAGCATCAAAGATATATGTAAGAAATAAGAGTAAAGCTTGTGAAGAAATAGGAATAGAATATGAAGAATTTTTATTAGAAGAAAATATAGAGCAAAAAGAGTTAATAGAGCTAATTAACAAGTTAAATAAAGACAATAACATAAATGGCATTTTATTGCAAAGTCCTATACCAAGTCATTTAAATATAAATGAAGCATTAAAAGCAATAAATTATAAAAAAGATGTAGATGGATTCACTCCTTCAAGTGTGGGAAAATTAGTAATTGGAGAAGATACATTTATATCATGTACACCATATGGTATAATAAAATTATTTGAAGAATATAATATAGATTTAGCAGGTAAAAATGTAGTTATTTTAGGAAGAAGTAACATAGTAGGAAAACCATTAATTCAATGTTGCTTAAATAAAGATGCTACTGTAACAATATGTCATTCAAAAACACAAAATATAGAACAATATACAAAAAATGCAGATGTATTAATATCTGCAATTGGAAAGGCCAAATTTGTAACTAAAGATATGGTAAAACAAGGAGCAGTTATTATTGATGTAGGAATAAACAGAGATGAAAATGGAAAAATAAAAGGGGACGTGGATTTTGAAGAAGTAGAAAAAGTTGCAAGTTATATAACACCAGTTCCAGGTGGTGTAGGACCTATGACAGTAGCAATGTTAATGAATAATGTAATAAAAGCAACAAAAGAACAGAATAAAGAAAAATCAAATTTATAAAATATAGGGGCATAATTATAGAAGTGATTCTATTAATTATGTCTTTTTATATGGAAAAAATTTAATAAGAAACAGGAAAAATAAAGTAAAAGCTTATAAAACTAGATTTGCGTCTAAGAAAGGAGTGTAAGTAAAGATGGAAAAAGTGGAGAAAAATTATTACTGGATATGGTTATCTTTAATTCCTAATTTAGGAAGTAGAAAAAAGCAAAAATTATTAAAAATATATAAAAATCCACAAGAAATATATAATGCAAAAGAAAGTGAATTAAGAAAAATAGATGGAATAGGAGAAATTTTGGTCAAAAATATTTTAAATGAGACTATAAGAATGCAAGTTAGAAAACACATAGAATATATGGAAAAAAATCAAATAGAAATTGTTAACTATCTAGATGATGATTATCCTAAAATTTTAAGGAAAATTTATGATTTTCCAATAAGTTTATATGTAAAAGGAGATAAAAAAATTCTAAACAATATTAGCATTGCAATAATAGGATGCAGACAAGCAACCGAATATGGCAAAAAGGCTGCAAAATATTTTGCCTATAATTTAGCAAAAGAAAATTTTAATATTGTAAGTGGGTTGGCTATTGGAATTGATAGTTATTCTCACATAGGTGCAATTTGTGCAAAAGGAAAGACAGTGGCTGTAGTTGGAAATGGACTAGATACAGTATATCCAAAAGAAAATACTTATTTACAAAAAAGAATATTAGAAACAGGAGGTGTAGTAATTTCTGAATATCCACTTGGAACTAAAACAAGTAAAATGAATTTTCCAGCAAGAAACAGAATTATAAGCGGATTAAGCAAAGGTGTTATTGTGGTTGAGGCTAAAGAAAAAAGTGGAACTTTAATAACAGTAGATTTTGCATTAGAACAAGGAAGAGATGTGTTTGTAGTTCCACGGAAATATTAATAGTTTAAACAGTGTAGGAACTAATGAATTAATAAAGCAAGGAGCTAAACTTGTAACTACATATAAAGATATATTTTAAGTGTATTAAATAAGTGTAAAAAATAATTAATCCAGAGTCTTTATGTTTTTAAGACTCTGGATGTGGCAATGTTATTCAACCTCGCGTGCAATTTTTGGATGCCAATGGAAGGCAGCCATGGTCTGAGTTTTAGTTGTATATATAACTAAAGCCCATGTTTTAAGAAATAACCACATACCAGTGCTATCATTGATAGTGAATTCCTTCCAAGCGTCAAAATCTGGTCTTTCATCTATAACTTTGACTTCATAACACATGTCGTCAAAGATAATGTGTATTTTTTTTAGACCAGGAATTTTCCAAGTAGGATCCAACATTTGGTTAAACCACCCATGACTTATATCTCCCACAGGAGTTGAAAGGCTGGGTAATACAACTTCGACAAATTGAAGTTCGTCAGGGACGTTTACTTCAATTTTGATTTTTTGTAAAGCAGTAGGAACAGATTTACTGAAAGTATTGTCTAAATAACTTTTAGTAATATTTCCTATTACTTTTAGCCAAATATGTCTTGCGAGTAACAAGTTAGAATTGTCCTCAAAATTTACTGGGATCTCTAACCGTATTTTTTTCATGCCGGTAACCTCCTTAAAAATAATTTTTTTTAGGTTGATGTACTGCTATTTTTTGTAAATAGCATATTAAATATTATAATTATATCATTTTTTAAAGCAAAAAACAATACGATTCTATGTATTCTTTCAGGAAAGGAATAAAATTATTAATGGAAAATTTATAACAAATTATGAGGCTTTAGCTTTTATAGAAAGAACCATATATAAATATTTAAAGCTAAAGGAATTGTAAAAAAGTCAAATATATGGTATTATGTTAAAAAATAGTAAAACCAGATAGGAGAAAAAATGAGTAAAAAAAATCATGGCGTAAAAAGTGTAGAAAAGAATAAAGAATATATAGTAGAAATAATAGACAATGGCTTTGAAGGAGAAGGAATAGCAAAAATTGATAATTTTACCATATTCATTCCAAATGCAATAAAAGGAGAAAAAGTTAAAATATTAATAGTAAAAGTTTTATCATCACACGCATTTGGTAAAGTTTTAGAAATAATAAATAAATCACAAAATAGAATAGAGGCAGATTGTACTACATATAAAAGATGTGGAGGATGTAACCTAAGACACATAAAATATGAAGAAACATTAAAAATGAAGCAAAATGCAGTTCAAAGTTTGGTAAACAAAACTTTAAAAAATAAAATAAAAGTTCAAAACACATTGGGAATGGAAAAACCATACAATTATAGAAATAAAGCGCAATACCCAGTAGGAAAAGATAAAAATGGAAAGCCTGTACTTGGAGTTTTTGCAAACAGAAGCCATGAGATTATTCCAATAGATAATTGTATTATACAAAATAAAAAAACAGAGGAAATAGCAAAGTTTATCTTTAATTACATAGTAAAGCAAAAAATCAGTATATATGATGAAAATACAGGAAAAGGACTTATAAGACATATTGTAACCAAAATAGGAATAAAAACAAATGAAATAATGTGTATAATTGTTATAAATGGAAAGAAAATTCCAAATGAGGAGGAATTTGTTAAACAGATAGTATCTAAATTTCCAGAAGTTAAAACTATAGTCAAAAATATAAATGAACAAAATACAAATGTAATTTTAGGAAAAGAAAATGTTAATCTATATAATGATGGTTATATAGAAGACATTTTAGGAGATTTTAGATTTAAAATATCACCACTTTCATTTTACCAAGTTAACCCTATACAAGCAGAGAAATTATATAATATAGGGGTTGAAGCGGCTGGAATCTTTAAAAAAGATGTGGTTTTTGACTTATATTGTGGTATAGGGACAATTTCTTTATTTATGTCTAAATTTGCTAAAAAAGTATATGGTATTGAAATTGTAGAAGAAGCAGTAAATGCAGCAAAACAAAATGCAATTATTAATAATGTTACTAATACTGAATTTTTGTGTGGAGATGTGGAATGTGTTTTAGATGATTTGATTTATAATAAAAATATAATTCCAGATATTGTTATGGTTGATCCTCCTCGTAAGGGCTTAGATTCTAAGAGTATTGATAATATTTTAAATATTAAACCTGAAAAATTTGTGTATATTAGTTGCAATCCTGCAACTTTGGTTAGAGATTTGGCTAAATTTGAAGATGAATATGATATAAAAGGCATTTTGCCAGTAGACATGTTTCCATTTACGAGCAATGTGGAGTGCGTGGCAGTGCTACAATTAAAAGAAGACATGTAATACTTGATTTTGATATGTTATCAAGGATTATAATTTTTCATTAGATACAATAAAAAATATGAAGAAGGGAATAGAAATTATGAAAGTATTATTTGCAACAACAAATCCAGCAAAAGTAAAAAAATATGCTGATAAATTATCAAAAAAAGGCATAGAACTTATAACAATTAAAGACGTAGGAATCAATCTTAATATAGAAGAAAACGGAAAAGATGCAATAGAAAACGCTTATATAAAAGCTAAAGCATATTATGATAAGACAGGAATAACAACAATTGGAATGGACAATAACTTATATATAGAAGAATTACCAGAAGATAAACAACCAGGAACACATGTGAAAAGAGTAAATGGCAAAGAACTAACTGAGGATGAAATGATAGAGTATTATACTAATTTAGTACATCAGTATGGTGGAAAATTAACAGCAAAGTGGGTATATGGAATGGTAATTTATAATGGAAAAGAAGAAAAAGAATATAGTTGGAGTAAAAGCAATTTCTATTTAGTAGATAAACCATGTAAAAAAAGAAATCCTGGTTATCCATTAGATTCTATTTCTATTATGCCAGAGTGTAATAAGTATTTTGTAGACTTGACAAAAGAAGATAGAGATAAAGATAAACAAAACTATAATGAAGATGATGTAATTCAATTTATTGTAAATAATATATAGTGGTATAGTAAATTTATTAAAGTTAAAATAGCAAATAGAATAGACAAATATTTATTAGCAGATGATAGAGATATATTAAAATATGCAGGAAAGATATCACACGAAATAGCTGAAGAAAAAGCACTAACTGAATTTGAAAAATATAGGATAAAACAAGATAGATTCTATCAATCTGATTTTGATAAATTATTATTAGAAGCAGAAAATAAAGATTAGAACTGATACATGTAAAGTGTGTGGCAGTTCTACAATTAAAAGAAGACATGTTAGATAAAAAGCAATGATTTATTAAGTGTAAAAAAATTAGTAATATTTATGGAAAGGAAAATTATATGAATAAAATAATTGTAGAAGTTGGTTCAACTTGTACTAAAGTTGACAAGTTTGATGGAAAAATAATTGAAAAATTAGAAGGTAAAACAATACAATTCAAAAAGCATTATAATGAAGATAAAAAATTAAGAGAAAGTGATATTGTAGAATTAATTTCTAGCATAAACAATTTAAAAAGTATTTCAAAAGATATATATGTATGTGGTACAAGCATTTTTAGAACTTTAAATTATATAGAAAGAGAAGATTTCCTAAACAGATTTAAAAATGAAACTGGATACGAATTTAATATTATTTCTCAGGAAAAAGAAAATGAGTTAACAGTTTTTGGAACAACTAGATTTGTAAAAGATAAGGTATGTGTATTTATAGGTGGAGGTGGTTCTACTGAAATTGCAATTTATGA
>CANRPI010000024.1 GCA_947632475.1 uncultured Clostridia bacterium
CTGAATCCTTAGCAATTTATAAATTTACACTATCTCATAATTTTAAACTGGTAATTGCATATCATACACAAGGGCAAGAAATCTACTGGCAATTTCAGGACTTCAATCCTCCAAATAGTTTATCTATAGCTTCTGAATTTGCACAAGCAAGTGGATATAAACTTGCAGAAACTCCGTATAATTCCAGTTTTGCTGGATACAAAGATTGGTTCATTCAAGATTATAATAAACCTGGATATACAATCGAAGCTGGCATTGGTCAGAATCCTTTGCCACTGTCTCAGTTTGATACAATTTATCAAGATAACTTAGGCATATTAATTTTAGGAGCTGTTTTATAAAAGCAAAATAGGAGAATTATCAATTAATGATATTTCTCCTATTTTTTTGTTATATATTATCCTTTATATTCTCCTCCATTAATATGCATCACTTGACCTGTAACATATGATGAATCATCACTTGCCAAATATATAAATAATGGTGCTATTTCATAAGGATGACCTGCTCTTCCCATTGGTGCATCTGAACCAAGTGTTGGTATTTTTTCTGCTTCCCAACAAGCAGGTTGTAATGGTGTCCAAAATACGCCAGGCGAAACTGCATTTACTCTTATATTTTTGTCTGCTAAATTTGTAGCAAGTGACCTTGTAAAGCCTACAATTGCTCCTTTACTTGTCACATAATCTATTAATTCTGGTTCTCCCTTAAATGTAGTTATTGATGTTAAATTTATAATACTTGCTCCAGGATTCATATATTTTAATGCTCTTTTTGTTAAATAAAACATTGAATATATATTTGTTTTCATAGTTAAATCAAATTGTTCATCTGTGATGTCTAACAAACTTTTTTGCTGATATTGTACCCCTGCATTGTTTACTAATATATCAATTCTGCCAAATTCCTTTATTGTTTCTTCTACAATCTTGTCACAAAAATTTGTATCTTTTATATCTCCTGCTAATAATAAACACTTTCCCCCAATTCTTTCAATAAATTCTTTTGTTTCCTCCGCATCTTTATGCTCATCATAATATGCAATTACAACAGTTGCTCCTTCTTTTACAAATCCTACTGCAACTGCCCTACCAATACCCGAATCTCCTCCTGTTATAATTGCTATTTTATTATATAATTTGCCAGATGCCAAATAATATGGATTGTTAAATATAGGTCTTGGTGTCATTAAGTATTCCATTCCTGGCTGTTTATCTTGATGCTGTGGTGGAAATTCTATTTTATAATCTTTGCATATTCTTCCATATCCTTGTTGATTTATGTACTTTAGTCCATAGTCATCCTGACCATTATTGTTTGATGTATAATAATCATAATTCATTTGATTCACCTCTTATTATTAATATTCAAAATAATAAATTGAGGTGTATGTTTTTTTATAAATTATCTTCTAGCCTAATTCATATTCTTGATATTCTCCATTTTGATAGATAAACTTGTCTCCTTTTTTTGCTGTTTCATACAAATTTTTTGGAAATTCTATTTCTTCAATTCCTTCTATGTCTCCACCTACTTTATTGTTTAAATCATATAACCAAATTCTTCCTGAATATTTTTCATCTACTTCATAAATATGTCCCTCTATTCTTTTGCTATCTAAATATTGATCTTGCTCTCTTATTTTTTTCTTAATCATATTGTTTATTTGGTTTTCAATAATTTCAGTATCTTCTTTTTCTAAAATAAAATCTTCTCCTTGTTTTCTTAAAACACTTCCTAAACTTGCACTTTCAGGCAAATCTTCTATTTTCTTTGTAATTACTTTATGACTATTATTTGGTTCACAAATACATAAATTGTATGTATTTGTGTCGTTAGAACCTATATCATATATATAGTACATTTCTCCCTTATTTCTAGTTTTTAAAGCATAATTTTGTAGGATATTTGTTCTTTCTATTAACATTTCATCTTTATATTTTGAAATTATTTTTTTGTTACCTATTTCTAAATTATCTGAAAGTAAATTATTCCAAGTATTATCTACTCCTGAAATTTCTGTATTGTGTGTTAAATTTTTTTCTATATAATTAGATAATTCTTTTATAAAATTTTGCACAAATTGATTCTCCTTTAAATTATTACATAAATTATTTACTAAGTCTAAATTCAATATATAATCACTCCTTTGTTTTTTTGTTTTTATAATGGAAATATACTATCAGATTTAATAGTATTAAGAATTAAACTTAAGAGTAATTATATATTATTTTCCATAAATTTACAATAGTTTTACTGTAAATTATTAATTTTTATTAATTTATTCTTCTGCATGACTTTCTCCAGTAGTATAATCAATAACTATTCCTGGTTGAACATTATAGCAATAAACATTAAAATGGACTCCTTCACCTGAATCTTCTACTGACCATGCTTCCATTTCTACTCCACTTGCTAAAAGGTTGTTTCCTTCAAAGATAGGTGTTACTCGATATAAAACATGATTATTTTCATTTTTATTTATGTATTCAGCTACTTCATTTTCAAATGGTAACATTCCATCTGTATTTAAATACCTTGTCCCTGTTATTAAATTGTTTTTATTTGCATTTTCTCCTGCAAGTTGCCAACCAATTAAATGACAACGATTATATAAATATTTATCTTTTATTAAATTATCATATCTTTTTTGTACCCATCCAGTTGGTTTAATTCCTCCAATTTCTTTCCTCTCTTCTCCTTCTGAAGGCATAATTTCTTTGCAAATATTAGCTATTGCTACTCCATTTCTTCCTAAAATATCCAATTCACTATATTTTTCAAATGCCTCTTGCGTTAAATCTTCTTCTGTAAAATATGGGATATTATTGTTAATTTCAACATAAGGATTTGATGAATATTTAGGAATTGTAGATAAATCAAATATGGTATTTTGATTATTTAAATTATAATTATTTACTGAATTTGCAGGTGTAGCATTTTGGTTTATATATCCATAAATTGAAATACAAATTAATATGATTACCGCAAGAATGCATTGCCAAATATTTAATTTTTGATTTTTCTTTTTTCTTCCCATATAACTTTACCTCATTTTATTTTTTCCCATTTTATCATTAAAATAGCAATTTCTCAATACGTGCTTAAAGTATTATTAAAAAATGTCTATAAAGTTTAATTTAAATAATTACTTATCTTTTATTTTTAAATTTTCAATATAGTCTTTAAATATTAATCCTATTACTTCTTTTATATCTTGCTTTTTCTCTGCAAAAATACAATATGTATTAAATTCTAATTTATTGCTATTCAATTGTTTTTTATTATTATTCACTATTTGCATCAGCGCCTTTTTTATAATTTTATCTAATACAGATTATTAAAGAAAATAGCTTGTTATGACACTTAACTAATTTATATATATAATATGTGGTTGGTATATTTTAAACACGAGAGGTGTAGATTTAAATTTGCAATTTCCTGCAGGATGGGAAAATGCTAAAGAGATAAAATATTCACAAGGATTTGATAGGCCTGCTCCCCGAGATTTTGTTGGTTTCAACCCTCTAACTGAGCCAGAAGCTATAGCCATGTATAATTTTACTTTATCCCATGATTTCAAATTAACAATTAGTTACCATACTCAAGGTCAAGAAATATATTGGAACTTTCAAAATATTAACCCACCACGAGGTTTTGAAATAGGAACTCGCTTTTCCAAAGCTAGTGGTTATTTATTGGCAGACGTTCCCTATGACTCTAGTTTTGCTGGTTATAAAGATTGGTTTATTCAAACATATAATAGACCTGGATATACTATCGAAGCTGGTATTGGCGAAAACCCTCTACCTATATCCCAATTTGACGAAATTTATAGAAATAATTTAGGAATTTTAATATTAGGTGCTATTCTCTAACAAGTAGCACCTAATACTAATTCTTGCATTAAATCATGTACTGAAACAATTTTATTTGCTTTATAAACATTACTTCCACAGAACAATAACCCATCTTCTATATTTCCCTTTACACTATTTACCAAAGCTTTTGTTATGCAATATGGTGTATTTTTTACATCACAAGTTTTTATACAATTATAACACCTTTGTATTTTAGACTTTTCCTTTTGAGTTCGTTCTATGAATTTATTATAAATTGCCCTACCTGGCATTCCTACTGGACTCTTTATTATTTTTATATCTTCTTTTTTAGCATTTATATATGCATTTTTAAATTCATCTGAGGCATCACATTCATAAGTCGTTACAAATCTAGTAGCCATTTGTACTCCATCTGCTCCTAGTTTTAAATATTTTTGTATATCTTCTTTATCCCAAATTCCTCCTGCTGCAATTACTGGAATTTCTTTGTGATATTCTTTTTTTACTTCTTTCACATAATCTACAATTTCTTTTGTTATATCTTCTAATTTTGGTTTATTATTTTCTTCTAGCTCTTCATTTTTAAAACCTAAGTGTCCTCCCGCTTCTGGCCCTTCTATTACTATCATATCTGGAACATATGCATATTTCTTTATCCAATGCTTTACTATTAATTTGCAACATCTTAATGAAGATACTATTGGAGCTATTTTTGTTTGTGTTCCTTTTACATATTCAGGTAATTCTTTAGGAATTCCAGCTCCTGAAATAATTAAATCTATTTTATTTTTTACACATTCTACTACAAGTTCTTTATAGTTGCTCAATGCTACCATTATATTTACGCCTAATATTTTATCTTTTCCAGCTATTTCTCTTGCTTTCTTTATTTCTTTGCCTATTGCTCTTAAATTTGCTTTCATTGGATTAGTATTAAAATCTTCTTCTTTATAACCTATATCAGCAGTGGATATAACACCTATTCCTCCTTCTTTGCTAACACTTCCTGCTAATTTGTGTAATGAAACTCCTACACCCATTCCACCTTGAATTATTGGATATTTTGATTCTTTATCCCCTATTTTTATCCCTTTCATCATTACCTCCTCGTATAGTTTGCTAAGTTGATTAATTTATATTATTAAAAGGGCTCTATTATTAAAAAGAACCCCTTCTATTTTTTTATATTATTTTGTTATCCATTTTACTAAATTTAAGTTAGCTGGTTCTAATAACATATCATGTTTTGGCATTACTCTAAAGGTATAACCATAATTTCCTCCAGTTGTTAATTCTATTTTAGCTGAATAATAATATATTTTATCATCTTTAATATCTATCTCTTCTTGCTTATCTAACAATTTTGGTATTATATCAATTTCTTTTGCTCTTTCTAATTTCATTGGAATTATTTTTACATCTTCAACTACACCATTTTCCAATATTTTTCCATAATATACTTCAACCGTTACATTTTCTACATTTACATTTGGAAGAATAACTTTACATTTTACTTCTATATTGTTTCCTGCATCTATTGTTATATTGTCTAAATTATTTACTTGTTCTATTTTTATGTCATCCCAATTACTGTATAATTCATTTTTCCATGAATTATATGCTGCCACACTGTCAACATTTTCATAATATTTTTTTGTTAAATTACATAATGGCATATATAAATTATTTGTATAATCTACTAACATTCTTGCTGTACTATATTTTCCACCAGTTGACATTATAGAATTTTTCATTAATTCTACCCATTTTTTAGATATTCCATTTCTTTCTTTGTCATAATAAATTGGAATTATTTTTTCTTCTAATGTCCTATACATACTTTGACTATCTGCAATATCTTGTGCTTCATATGAATCGAATTCGGCATTTGTTCCTATTGTCCAACCATTATTTTGATTATATCCTTCTGCCCACCATCCGTCTAATACACTGAAGTTTATTACTCCATTTACAGATGCTTTTTGTCCACTTGTTCCTGATGCTTCCATTGGCCTTCTTGGATTGTTTAGCCATACATCAACTCCACTTATTAAATATCTTGACATTGCTATGTTGTAGTTTTCAAGTAAGAATATTTTTCCTTTAAATTGTGGCATCATTGATATTTCATGTATATATTTTATTAGGTCTTGTCCTTCTTTATCTGCAGGATGTGCTTTTCCTGCAAATATTAATTGAACTGGCTTTTCTTTGTTATTTAATATTTGTGTTATTCTTTCTAAATCTTTAAATATTAGGGTTGCTCTTTTATAAGTTGCAAATCTTCTTGCAAATCCTATTGTTAAACTGTTAGGATTTAATTTTGATACTATTTCATTTATTTCTTCATAGCTATAACCAGAGCGTCTTAATCTTTCAGTTGTGTTTTCTTTTACTAGTTTTAATAGTTTTTGTTTCCTAGAGTTATGCACATTCCATAGTTTGTCATCTGGTATGTTTCTTATTTTTTCCCATGTTTTGTCTTCATACATTTTGTCTTGCCAATATGGTACTAAATATTTATTATATAGTTCTTTTAGTTTTGGTGCAAGCCATGAACATGTGTGTATACCATTTGTTACATACCCTATTGGTGATTCATTTGCAGCAATGTTTGGCCATACTTCTCCAAATAGTTCTCTTGATACTGCTCCATGAAGTTTGCTTACTCCATTTTTCTTTCCAGCAATTTTTAAAGCTAATATTCCCATGTTAAACCCATGTTCAAGTTCTTTGGTTGGCTTCATTCCAAGTTTTAAAAATTCTTCTCTTGATAAACCTAATCTTGGCCAAAAGTCTTTAAAATATTTTTCAACTAATGCTATTGGAAATATGTCGTTTCCTGCTGGTACTGGTGTATGAGTTGTAAATACTGTTTTTGAACTTGCTATGTCTTTTGCAACTTCAAATGATACTTGTTTGTCTCTTATTATATTTTTTATTATTTCTAAATTTAAGAAAGCTGAATGCCCTTCATTCATATGGTATATAGTTGGATTTAAATTTAAAGTTTTAAGTAAGTTTACTCCTGCCATTCCTAAAACTATTTCTTGACGTATTCTCATTTCTTGGTCTCCACCATATAAACGTAGTGTAACGTCTCTGTCTTCTTCATTGTTTCTTTCTATATCTGAATCTAATAAATATAATTTTACTCTACCTACATTTATTTGCCATACTTTTAAGTATAGTCTTCTTTTTGGAAATTTTACATATACAACTAAATCGTCGCCTTTTTCGTCTTTTACTGGATTTATTGGTAAATCATATAAATCTATATTGTTATATTCTGTTTCTTGAATTCCATATCCATTAATCTTCTGGTTGAAATATCCATTTTTATATAATAAACCTACTGCAACTAATGGAATGCCTAAATCACTTGCAGATTTTAGGTGATCTCCTGATAATATTCCAAGCCCGCCAGAATAAATTGGTATAGTTTGGTCTAAACCATATTCTGCTGAAAAATATGCTATTAAGTCGTTTCTATTTTCTGGATATCTATTTGAAAACCATGTATTTTTGCTATTCATATATCCATCAAAGTTTTCTACAATTCTGTCATATTCACTTAAAAATGTTTTATCTTCTACTATTTGCTCTAATCTTTCTTGTGATACATGTTTTAAAAATTTTACTGGATTTTTGTTTGATTCTTCCCATAAGTCTCCATCAATTTTTTGAAATAATCTTAAAAATTCAGTATTCCAAGACCACCATAAATTATTTGATATTTCTGATAATTTTTCTATTCTTTTTGGTAACTGTGGGTTTACAGTTATTCTATTGAATAAGTACATTTTTTTATTCCTCCTTCGTGTATTCAACTTTTAACTTTTGCTAATTCTTATATTCTATATTATCTATTAAATATTTTGATTTGTCAATTGTTTTTTTACTTTTCTGTAACACATTTTTTTCTATTACATATTATATATCATACAAAGGAAATCAAAAAAGAACAACATATTTATTAATGGAAGGAGGTCTTTAATATGCCAGAAAATAGAGGTTGTGGCGGTGGTTTCGGCTTTGGTGATGATTGCTGCTGGATTATAATCCTTATACTATTAATTTGCTGCTGCTGTGGTGGTAATAGAGGAGGATGCTGCTAATCCTTCCTAAATATTAATTCTAATTTGATTTTATGATTAGAATTTGTAAATATTTTATGGGATTAAATCCAAAATGTGATTTAATCCCATATTTATTATTTTATCTATATCTTTTCCCTTTATTTGATTTTTTAGCTGATTTATCTATTTCTTCTCGTGCTTCATTGTAATTGTTTAAATATTGTGCTCTTATGGTTTCTATATTTTCTTCATCGTCTTCTTCAATTTCTTCTATGTCTTCATCTATGTAGTTATTAGATTGATATTTCATATTGCTGTCATAGTCTTCTAGTTGATTTTCATATTCGTCATATTCATTTTCATCATATTCTTCGTCATCATACATTTCTTCATTTTCTTCATCTTCTGAATATGGTACACCCATATATGTTCTATTTTTTCTAAATCTTATTATAAGTATTAAAATAATTATGAATAATATTACTCCTCCAATTGCTCCTGCTATTATTTTTCTTTTTGTTGATTGCTCTTTTGCTAAAACTTCTTCATCTATTAAACTTTTTGTTAGTAGTATTTGATATATTGCTACATTTTCACCATTTTCATCTGAAACTAGTACTGTAATTACGTTTTCTCCTTCTTTTATATCTTCATTTCCAGTAATTTCTACTTTGTAATTGCTGTCTGTGGCTTCTGTTTGTAATTTTATTTTTGTTTCTTCTCCTATGTATTTTGCTGTGTATTCGTATACACTTGTTTTAAAAATTGGTGATAATGTTATTCCTGGTATTTCTAATTTTTTTAAGCCTCTTTGATTTTTTGTGTTTTCCTCTTCTGGTTGAACCTCTGCAGCTGGTGTCTGCCCTTCTTGTGTTTTTGCTTCTCTTGTTACATTTATTGTGTATGTTTTTTTTGTTCCATCTTGTGCAGTAACTGTTACCATTAGTGCATTTGCACCTTCTTGTAATTTTTGGCTTCCTGTTCCTTCTATACTTGCACTTGAACTTCTTGCAGTTGCATATACTTCTACATTTTCTACATTATTTGGTACTGTTACGTTATAAGTTGTTTGTGTTGGTGTAAATCCTGTAAAGTCATTAGGTCTTATTCCTAAATTGCTTAAATTTGCATCACTTGATTTTGTTGTTCTGTTGCTACTTCCACTATTGTTACTCCAATTATTATTTGTAGTAGTTGATGGAGTTGGAGTAGTGGTTGGTACAGTTGGCACTGGCTCTGGGTCTACTGGTGCTGGATTTACTGGTTCTGGGTCTGGTGCTGGCTCTGGATCTACTGGAGCCGGGTCTGGTACAGTAGGTGTATTTTCTGAGCCTGTATTTTCTTGACTATTACCTGAACTTTCGTTATCTCCAATTCCCTCTTCTATTGTACTTATTCCATAATTTTCTGCGTTTACTCTATAATTTATCCCTGCTAATACTAATATCATTAATATTAACATTGGTAGTATCCTAATTATTTTATCTCTCAATTTTCTTTCCCCTTCCTTTGTACTTTATATGTTTTGAATTATATCATTATGAGTTTTCTTAGTCAAGATTTTTTAAATTTTAGTATAAATAATTTTTTTACTAAATAATTGCCTATAATTTTTTGTGTTTTTATTAGTACTTGATAGTTTTTGCTCAATGTGTTAAACTTAATGTAGGTTATTATAAAATGTGTATAAAAATTAAATATACATAAGCAAACTACAGTACATCAAAATATTTCATAATACATTTTTGAAAGGAATGAAATAAAATGATAGAATTGCTCTCTCCTGCACGGAGATTTTAATTGTTTGAAAGCTGCTGTGCAAAATGGTGCAGACTGTGTATATTTTGGAAGTAATTTATTTAGTGCAAGAGCTTTTGCAAATAACTTTGATTTAGAAGAAATTAAAAAAGCAATTGAATACGCTAAATTAAGAGGTGTTAAAACAAATTTAACTCTAAATACTTTAATAAAAAACAATGAAATTGACGAAGCTTTAGAACTAGCTAAAAAAGCATATGAATTTGGAATTGATGCTATAATTGTTCAAGATTTAGGTCTAGCTACTCAATTAATTAAACTTTTTCCTGATTTACCAATTCATGCAAGCACTCAAATGACTGCTCATAGTTTAAATGGTGTTTTAGAGCTGCAAAAACTGGGTTTTAAACGAGTAGTACTTGCAAGAGAATTAACATGTAATGAAATACAAAATATCTGTCAAAATACAAATGTTGAAATAGAATGTTTTGTTCATGGTGCATTATGTATTTCATATTCTGGTCAATGCTTATTTTCTAGTATGATTGGTGGCCGTTCAGGGAACCGTGGCAAATGTGCTGGCCCTTGTAGACTTCCTTACACATTACTTATGAAAAATAACAAGAAAATTGAGTCTGGCTATTTGCTTAGTCCTTGTGATTTGTGTGCTTTAGACTATATTCCTTTCTTTATAGATTCAGGTGTAACATGTTTAAAAATAGAAGGAAGAATGAAATCACCTGAATATGTTGCAACTGTTACTAAAATTTATAGAAAATATATTGATTTAGCAATGTCACATGAGCCTTATAAAATAGATGAAACCGATAGAAAAACACTTTTACAAGCCTTTAATCGCGGTATGTCATCTTGTGGTCATTTATCAAATGAACCAAATAAACAATTCGTTTTCAAAGAAAAGCCAAATAATATGGGGCTATTTTTAGGAATAGTTGAAAAATATAATAAAAACAAAGGTTATATCAACTTAAAATTAAAAGAAAATATACAAATTGGAGATACTATTTCTTTAGAAAATGAAGAAGGTAGTTACACTATTTCTGAATTAATGCAAAATGGAAAAAATATTCAAGATACAAAAATTGGTCAAACAGTAACAATTGGTAGAATGAAAGGTAATATTTCTCCTGGAAATAAAATCTACAAAATGTCATCAAAAGCCCAAACTTTATTAGCCAAAGAAAGCATTAAACAAGAAAACAGAAAAATTGATTTAAATTGTACTGTAACAATAAAAAAACAAAAGCCAATAAGCATTAACGTTACTACTTCTTCTAATTTAGAAATATACAAAAATCTTGATATAACTTGCGTTGTTAACTGCATACCAACTGATGCAAAAAATAATCCTTTAGATACTCAAACTATAATAAGGCAAATTTCAAAAACATCTTCCACTCCTTACGAATTTACAAACTTTTCTATAAATTTAGATGATAATACATTTTTGCCAAGATTAAGTGCTTTAAACGAACTTAGAAGACTTGCTATTGAAAAAGTTGAAGAATATGCAAAAAATAATATTTATAGACAACTATCAAAGTCAAATAAACTAAAAATAGAAATGTCTTCTAATTTAGAAGAACAATCTGCTAAAAACCTTCATACGCAAAAAACTTTAAACTCAATGCGTGCTTATAATACAAAAAGTAATCCAAAATCAAATAAAAAAATTTCTTTACTTTTAAATAAGTTAAATAAAAAATACGATTATTCTGCTTTAAATGATATAGATAACTTATACATACCATTAAAATATTTTGCAAATAAAGATTATGAAGATATATTAAAAATATTGAGCTCAAAATTTGAAACATATATCTACATGCCTACAATAATAAAAGAAAATTATAGAAACCTATTTTATTCAACTTTTGAAAAATCAGTAAAAAAGTACGAAATACACGGCTTTGTAATCTCTAATATTGGAAATATTGTATTGCTAAATAATTTGTTTAAAGATTTGAATAAATACTTTAAGGTTATTGCTAATTATACATTCAATGTTTTTAATTATCTATCTGTTTTAGAACTAAAAAAACTTGGAATTAGTAAATACACTATATCTCCTGAACTGGATAGGAAAGCTATTCAAGATTTATGCACATATAACTATTTGCAAAAGGAACTTATCGTTTATGGAAAAATTCCTGTAATTAATATGAATTATTGCCTACTTGGTAATACTGATAAATGCTACCCAAATTGTAAAGCAAATTGTAATTCTAATAATTCATATTATTTACAAGATAGACTAAACATGAAATTTGAAATAATGCCAGATAATATTCAAACTGTAACTACTGTTTTTAATAGTAAAACAACTTCTATTTCACCAAAAGATTTTAATATTGATTTTGCAAGAATAGATATTCTTAATGAATCTATCTCTGAAATAAATGATATTATCTCTACTGTAAAATCTAATAATAAATTTGAAGGAAAAGATTACACAAATGGAAATTTAAATAGAATAATATAATGTGCCAAGAGTTGTGTCCCATGGCACATTTGTGCCACTAAGAAGCATCTTCTCCGTGGCACACTTAATTTTATTATTAAGTCCATATTATCATCAATTGCTGCCTTATTTTTTCTTATTTTTCCACACTTTTTACACTTAAAGATGATAACATATCCTTTTTTTCCATTTATCTCTAAGCCAATTGGTTCTAAATCTCCATGACACTCCTCTTGCCTATCTCCTGGGTTTTTATCTACATGCTTTGAATGTAAACAATATGGACAATGGTTACGACAAGAGTATCCTAGTTTTGGTACTTTTTTTCCACAATTTTCACATATAAACTCTTCATCTATTTCTGTAAACGTTTTTTGGTGCATTTCATTTTTACTTGCATTATTATCTTTAATATGCAAAATTTCCACCTCCTAGGAATTCCTTTAATAGTGAATTGTTTGGAACTATTTCGTTTGGTATTTCTATAAAGTATTTTAACATATTTATTAGCCTTCTAGCTTCAGCATATTCTTTTTCATCTGGTTTTATTTGTTCTAATAATTCCATTGCTTTATGTTTTAGCACTCCTAGCTCATATATTAGAGATGTATTAAATATTGAGTCCGCTTCTTCTTGATATGGAAATATGTTTTGCTCTTCTCCTCTATTTACTAAATGCCAACTTGATATTGTGTCTTTTGCGCTATATCCTCTAAATTGATAATCTCTAACTATTCTCCTAATTAATCTTGTATCAGTTGATGATATTCTATTATATCTGTCCATGTTTAGCACTGTTAGTGCACTTATATAAATTTTATATTTTTGCTCTTTATCTATACTACTTGTAAGTTTTTCATTTAAACAGTGTATTCCTTCTATTACTAAAATTTCATCTTGGGCTAATTTTAATTTTTTTCCTTTATACCTCTTTGTTCCTACATGAAAATCAAACTCTGGCATTTCTACTTCTTCACCATTTAAGAGTTT
Source organism: uncultured Clostridia bacterium (assembly GCA_947632475.1). Classification (GTDB taxonomy): domain Bacteria; phylum Bacillota; class Clostridia; order TANB77; family CAG-508; genus CAG-269. Next base: position 13,152 of record CANRPI010000024.1, read on the forward strand.
GGTTAAATGGTCATTAAACAATTTTAAGTCTATTGCTTCTAAACATTCAAAATTATATTGACCATTTTCATCTTTTGGAGTTTCTGGCCTTTCTACAAAATAGTTGTCTACTGATATAGTTACTGGTTTTATTTTATTTAATCTTAATTGAATTCCTAGTCTTTGTGCAAATGTTGTTTTTCCTGATGATGATGGTCCTGCAATTAGAACCATTTTCACTTTTCTATTTTCTGCAATTTTATCTGCTATGTTTGCAATCTTTTTTTCATGTAGTGCCTCGTCTAACATTATTATGTCTTTTATTTTATCTTCTGCTATTGCTTTATTTAACTTGTATACTGTATTAACATTTAATATTTTGTGAATATCATCATATTCATTTAATGCCCATGCTAATTTTTTACTTTGAATCATTTTTGGCATTTCTTCTGGATTGCTTGAACTTGGATATCTCATTAAGATTCCTGCATCATATTTTATTATTTCAAAAATTTGTGTTATACCTGTTCTGTCTGCAAGAGTTCCATAACAGTAGTTATAGTAATTTTCGCCACAATAATACATATATATTTGTTTATTGTCTTTTAAATCCACTTGCAATCTTCCTTTTGATGTATTCTCTTTTTCATAAAATTTCTTTGCTTCATCTCTTTGCATAATTTCTTGTCTAATTTTTAAATCTTGTTTTATTATTTTTTTCATTTCTTCATTTAAATTATTAATTAATTCTTCTGTTATTTCCTCACCTTGTATGTCACAAAACATTGAGTTTGGTAATTGATAATCTACAGTAAGTTTTGCATTTGGATATAATTTTTCAAATGCCATTCCTAATATAAATACTAATGTTCTTCTGTAAATCTTCATTCCTTCTTTTGTTGAAATATCAATCAATTCAATTGTGCCATCTGTTTCTAATTGATAACTTAAATTTACATATTCATTATTAAAAATTGCTCCAATAACTGGATATTTGCTTTCTTTTATTTCTTTTTCTAATAAATCTCTAACTTTTGTTTTTGGACTAACTTCAAATTCTTTTTCTTTATATTGTATTTTCATGCATTTTCCTCCTATTTATTATATTTTATAGATTACTTTTATATTCATTATATTATTTATTACACTAGTTATTTATATTAATTGCTTATGTATTTTAATTAACAATACTTATATATTTTAAACTAAAAGACAATAGAAGTCAAATTTAGGTTATAAAATATTTTTTTCTGTCTATAATTAAAAAAAGGGGGTTATTTATATGGATATAAATAGAGTTTATTCAATTTTAAATAATGATGAAAAATTTGATGTTTTTTACGAGGATAGACCTGTTTGGATTCAAGGGATTCAAAATAATATTGCTAAAATAGGTTTTGTAGATAATTTTGAAGAGAGGGATGTTTTCATAGAAGATTTATATGAAAGAAATTTATATAATTAAAAATTATCATTGTAAAAATTTAAATTTTATCTAAAACTATTACTTTTTTAATTTATGGACAGTCCTTTTTATCTTTTTTTAGGACTGTCCTTAATTGCGCAATCTTTACTTTGCTTTATTATATATTTCTATGCCTTCTCTTATTGCTATATTTATTATTTTTGAAATTGATATTCCATATTTTTCTCTTGTTTCTTCTAACTTTTTATACGTTGATTCTCTTACTATTACTGATCTTGCTACATTTATTTCGTCTTTTTCTTTCTGGTATATTACTACTGTGTCTCCAAATTCTAAGCTAGATATACATGCATCTATTATTTTGTTGATTGAGGCATCAAGTTCTTTTTCGGATATTTCTTTTAGCTTGTCATACAATTTTCCTTCTATTTCTACTGATTTCTTTATCCATTTTTCTTTTGTATAGAACCTTTCAAACCATTTCATTTTATGTGTCTCCTTTTCCTTTTTTTACCATTATACAATAATTAGTTCCTACTTTTAATTACCTTTTATTCATATTTTAGTAACCTTTTGGGGTTGATTTTAATTTTGTTTTGTATTATAATATGTGTTAATTTGGATTACATTTTATAACTTTCTAAATTTTTACTTAAATTCTTCTCTAAGTAGATTTTGAAGATAATAGGTATTACTAATGAAAGGAAGGTTATATAATAATATGAGCAAATTACACAAAAAATATTTAGAATTAAAACAAGAAGATTCTTCTAAACTTTATCTTTTTAAAAGTGGCATTTTTTATATTTTCTTAGATGATGATGCTTTAAAAATGTCACCTATTTTCAATTTAAAACTTACTAATTTAAATGAAAATGTTTTAAAATGTGGATTTCCGGTTAATAATTTAAATCAGTATTTACAAAAAATAAGGCATTTAGGTCTTAGTGTAAAAATTGTTGATTCAAATGTTGAAAATAGTTATTCACAAAAAGACTATTTATTAAATTCTGACATCAAAAATCTCATTTATAAATTATCACATATCGATTCTAATATGCTTTCTATTAAAGAAGCTTATAATTTCATTGACGAAATCAGTAAGTACTGCAAAAAAATTGAAAAGGAGATGAATTAAGTTGAATCAACTCGAAGATGTTAAAGAAGCAAAAAATAAAACTTTAAAAATATATCAAAAATATTTAGAACTAATTTATTATACAAATGATATTGTGCGCAAATACCCCAAATGTGAAAATTTTTGTCTAGTACAAGAAATCAAAAATTCAAACTATAGTGGTCTTCGAAATTTAATGTATGCAATTAAAAGCTATAGTACAAAAGATAAATTGAAATATTTGAATGAATTTGATATTTGTCTAAATTTATTGAAAATTCAAATTAGAATTTCATATAAGTATAAATATATTACATTACAAAACTATCAATCATGGAGTACTCTAATTACTGATATTTGTAACATGTTGGGAGGTTGGATTAATTCATGCCTAAAAAAATAAAAAATGAATTTGAGAAGAAATTGACTTTTGAAAAGTTATTACAAGCACATTATAGGGCTAGGAAAAATAAGGCTTATAAAAATGAAGTTATAAAATTTGAGTTCAATTTAGAAAATAATTTAATAAATCTGCAAAATAGTTTATTAAATAATACATATAAACTCGGAAAATATTACTCTTTTATTGTATATGACCCTAAAATAAGGAAAATTGATGCTTTACCTTATAAAGACAGAATTGTGCACCAATGGTATGTAGAAGAGTTTATTAAACCTTATATTGTCCCAAAATTTATAAGTAATTCTTTTGCTTGTTTGTCTAATAAAGGAACTCATAAAGCAGTTGAAGAAGTTCAGCATCAAATGCAAGTAAAAAAACGTAATGATGGCGACTTTTGGATTTTAAAATGTGATATACGAAAATTTTTTTACAGTATTAATCCTGTTATTTTATTTAATATAATAAAAAGGTATATTTCAGATGAGAAACTTTTAAATTTAACTCGAATTTTAATTTTCAATGGCCCTGTAAATTATACTCAAATTGGAATTCCAATAGGTAATTATACTAGTCAGTTTTTTGCAAATATCTATTTAAATGAACTAGACCAATTTATAAAAAGAGAATTAAAATTAAGATATTATGCAAGATATATGGATGATTTTGTACTTCTTATAAATACAAAAAAAGAGTGTATTGAAATAAAAAAAATAATAGAAAATTTTTTAACTTTAAATCTTAATCTTGAACTTAATGAAAAGTCTAGGTACTACCCCTGTAAAATGGGTGTAAATTTTTGCGGATATCGAATTTTTCCTACTCATCGTTTGCTTAGAATAAGTAGTAAGAAAAAAATTAAGAAAAGGGTTAAAAAATGGAATAATTTATATCATCAAAATCAACTTGACTATAAATGTGCCTTTCAAAGCCTTAATTCTTGGATAGGGCATTCTTCTCACTGTAATTGTTATAAGTTACAGCAAAAAATTATTAAAAGTTGTGATTTTATTTATAAAGATTTTTAATTTATTATTGATAGTATAAAATAAAGTGCTAAATCTATATTTTAACTTTATTTTATACTATCTTTTTTCATAGACTTGGACTTTCAGTTTCCTTACTCGAACAATCATCTACTGTTTATGTGTTTATGGCATAAAAACTTGTTTATACCAAGGGAATTAAACTTCTTTGATACATCTCCATGCTGCCCTTTTTCTTTTTCTTTTCTAGAACTTTTTTCATTTGTATAGAACTAGAATAAGTTTTAGCTTTACTCTCGAAAATACCCTTAAGTATTTCCCTTCTGGGAGGAATCCCTTTATAGATTCTTGTGTATCGAAGTGCTACTCACACACGAGCACCGTACGGAAACCATTGTTGTACCAAGGATTGCCATTGGTATTGTTGAAAGCGAATGCTCCAGCATTGGTTCCATTGCCATAATTGCCTCCACGTTTGAAGAACGGATTGCTGGTAAGCACAAAGTTAGAGTAGTACAGTTTAATCCCCATTTATAATATTTCGAAATTTAGGTGCTAAAGCACCTAAATTTCTCCTTTACTATTGCTACGGCAAAGTAAGTTAAGAGCCTAGTGTGTATTTTTATATTTATATTCACACCTTTGACTTGTCAAGGTCTTACTGATTTCCCCGTATTTTTGTTGGTTCCTAGTTCTGATTTATTGCAGATTAAAGGGACCCAAGGGCAAGGTCACATCTCAAAGTGCTACTCACACACGAGCACCGTACGGAAACCATTGCCGTACCAAGGAACGCCATTGGTATCGTGGAAAGCGAATGCTCCAGCACTGGAACCATGGCCATAATAGCCTCCACGCTCGAAGAACGGACCGCTGGTAAGCACAAAGTAAGAGTAGTCTCCGTGCCAGCCGGTAGAACCTGTGTATCCGGTAGATGTCTCTAATATTGCGTCTCCATATCCATAATTTGTTTCTGATGTACTTGCATTTCTATATGCTTCTCCATTTTTTTGTTGAGTATCACTTGTATCAAATGGATATACTGTTGAATATTTTGTACTTAATGTTTTATATCCTTCTGTATCTTTTGTAAATGTTGCTACTAGTGGGAATGATACTGTTGTTGAGCCATATGTTTTTAAGTTTGGATTTCCGTTTGTTATATATCCTGCTACTCTCTCCCATGCTCCTCCACTTAAGTCATATATTCCACTTTCGTTTCCAGTTGTACTTTGAGCTTTATTAGTTGTTATTGCTTTTTCTGCATTCGAACCGCCTGTGTAAAAATCTGAACTATTATTTATTGTTATTTCTTTTCCATTTCTTCCATATTGACTATGGGTTAAATATGCTACTGCTCCCCATTCGCTATTCTTCATTAAGTGGCTTTCTTTACTCCTATCATAATTATAACTATTATCATATGATTTTCCTATACTTATGAATCTCCATGATGATATTCCTGGTTTACTTACTGCTCTTCTTTTTCCTTCTTCTATTGCTAAGTCTCCTACTGAGTCTGTAGCACTAGTACTTCCTGTTAATTTTTTTGGACTCCAATTAGATGTTGTATCATCCCACTCTTCTAGTCCCATTTCATATTTTGCTACCCAGATTCCTGAGATTTCATTATCCCATTCTCCATTTTTATAATTATTACTGCTTCCATTTTTGAATGCTGGATGTACTTTATAATTTTCTGTATCTGCTTCTGTTACTGTTGTTGGTATAAATTTTACTTCTATTTTTCCTGCTGCTTCTTCCCCTGTTTTAGCTGTTAATTTATATTCATATCTTGGTATCCATACCCAGTAGCTATCATCTTCTGTTTTCGCATTTGCCCATCTGCTTGCTGTGTTATCTTCTGTTCCAGTTGCTGCTTTATAGTCATACCACTTGCTTTCGTCAAAGCCTTCGTCGCCTTCTTTTATTTCTTTTCCTGAATCGTCCCAATATACTGGTGTCATCCCTGCTTTTAATACTGGTTCGTTTATTTTCTTGTCTCCATCCCAGTTGTCATTTGCAAATTTTATTGTTCTGCCTCCTATTTTTATTTGATAACATGCTTCTATATCTTCACTTTCATTTCCTAGTATTTCATCTTTTTCATCTTCTGTTAATAATTTTTGCTCTATTAAATCGTCTACTAATTTTTTTATATCCTGAGTTGTAACACTTGATGCATATTTATTTGTTGCATGATCAATTTTCCATAAATCTACTGCTTCTTCTATACTTGCTGCTCTTGTTTCTTCAGAAGCTGCACTAGCTTGAGTTAATACTCCATTTTCACCTGTTAGTGTTGCTATACTTACTCCTGCTAAGATTAGTAATACTATTATTGTGATTACTAACGCTATTAATGTTATTCCATTTTTCTCTTTCATTTTTCCTCCTTCGTTCCTTGTATAATATATTTAGGTTTTTAAAAGGTTACCCATAAACCTTTATATAGCAATTATTTCATGATATAATTG
>CANRPI010000025.1 GCA_947632475.1 uncultured Clostridia bacterium
GTTTTACTTATTTTCAATATATTAGTGGTTTTTTCAACATTCGTTCCATTGCGAGGCACGAGCACATTTAGTACTATGACATGCCCGTCATACAATGGAAAGACCCGTTTAACGGGTCATAAGAAACGCATGCGTCGGAACAGCTATGAGCCTTGAGTCTCTGCCTGTTATTTTAAGTAAAGAACACATCGAAATCCGACAATAGCAGATGCCTCATATTTATCCCCCTCTTTGGTGCTTATGCCACCGATTTGCATACACCACACTCGCAGTATCTATAAAGCTCATATCCCCTCCACGATACACCGCATGCTGCGTTCCACCGCCTGGTCCTATGCTAGGACAAGCAGTTTCATGGCACTCAGGATCTTCGCCAACTTTCACACTAAATCCCAACTCCGTCGACCATTCCGACACATTTCCAGCTAAATCATATATATTATAAGCTTTAAATTCCTCACAGCTGCCAGTAGCTAACTCTACATAATGTCCCTTCTCCCTATTAACAGGCACTGGGGCAGTCAAATATTTTCCATTTGTCGCGTAAACCTCTTCAGAAGCGTCCCAAAAAACATCTGCCCACAATCCTTTTATTTTTTCATATTTCTTTGTTGGAGTAATTTTATAATTTCCCCATGTCTCTGAATTTAATACGTCTTTAGAGTCATCTCTTTGAGATATTACCCTACATATCGTGTTCCAAGCATGCGAATCGATTAAGTAACTTTGTACATCTGAATTATTCACCATATTTCCTGCAACTGTTACCGCATTCTTTTGTGATATAAAATTCCATACTTGTTGTCCTTTTTTGCTTACTGGTGCCAATGTTTTTATTTTTTCAATGCTATTTTTTTCTTGTTTATCAAAATATTTATACTCATTACCTGCATTTGCATAAAAAGTTGCATTTTCTGGTACTCCTGCTTCATATCTTGCTACATAAAATCCCCCATTACCTTCCTTTTGTATACTTGGTATTCCTATTTCATGTGGTTGAGAATCATACCATATTCCTCCATTATATAAAGATTGTTTTTCTCTCCAGCCTTCCTCTCTATTGTCATTGTCTTTTCCATTATTATAATAAACTTTGCCTGTATCTCCTACGTCACTACTTTCAGCTACACATGGTATCCATACAAATTCATTTCCTTGAGAATCTGTTATAACTAAACCCTCATCAACTGTGCTTTCTCCTGCTATTCTTGTTGGGGCAAATCCTGCTGGAATTGGCACCCCTTGAAAATACGTTCTTTCCGTATTCATTGCAGCCTCAAGTGTCGCCATCTTTCTTTGTTCATCTTCTGTAGCTCTTTGTGTTTCTTCCTTTGCTTCATTTGCTCTCTTCAAAATACCGTTTTCACCTGTGAGCATAGAAATTGACACACCTGCTAAAATTAGCAAAACTATGATTGTAATTACTAGCGCTATTAATGTTATTCCTTTCGTCTTATTTGTATTAGCCAAATGTATTGCTTTTACCTCTTCTTTTTTCTTCAAATTTTTTAATTCGATTTGTTTCTTCATCTGTTTCTCCCTTCTTCTTATTTAATCTTTTTGTTATTATTTCCTATTTTTCTAAATATATACTTATAAAAATAGGTTTTAATTTACTTTTTTAATATATCACACCTTTTTTTATTTTGCAATATTTTTTTATTGCATTTTGCAATTATTTTTATATACAAAAATAAAACATAAAAATATAGTTAAAATATCATTAAAATCATTTTTTAAAATTTCATATAAAATTGGACATTTTTCATTTTGCATTATATAATAACAAAAAAGGGAATGAATTTATATGGAATTAAAATACACAGTTAAAGAAAACAATATTTATAAAAAAGTACAAGACGTATTAATAAAAGAATTTGAATTATCAAATAGACTTCTTACAAAATTAATAAAAAACAAAAATATATATTTAAATAATAAAATTACTGATACTAGAGCTAAAATCAATATAAATGACATTATCACTGTAAATTTAGATATTGAAGAAGACAATTCAAATGTTGTATCCACTAAAATGGAATTAGACATTATATATGAAGACGAATGGTTTATCATAATAAACAAACCACCTGGAATAGCAATACATCCATCATGCATGCATTACAAAACATCATTATCAAATGGAATCAAATATCACTTTGACAAAATAGGTTTACACAAAAAAATAAGGCCAGTAACCAGACTAGATTTTAATACATCTGGTTTATGTATATTTGCCAAATGCGAATACATACAAGAACAATTTTCAAAACAAATGGCCGAAAATACTTTTAAAAAAGAATATTTATGTATAGCAGAAGGAATTTTAGATAAAAAATCTCGGCACCATAGAACTTCCCATTAGTAGAAAGCCTAATAGCATCATTGAAAGATACGTATCTAAAACTGGTCAACCATCCATAACGCATTATGAAGTATTAAAAGAATATCAGACAGGCTCAATTTCTTACTCTCTAGTAAAATGCATATTGCAAACAGGAAGAACACATCAAATAAGAGTACATTTAAGTCATATCGGTCATCCACTGGTTGGAGATACCCTATATGGAACCTCCTCTTCATTAATCAATAGACAGGCTTTACATAGTTATAAAATAATCTTGAACCATCCAATTACAAAACAAAATATGGTGTTCAAATCGCAACTACCAAAAGACTTTTTAAATATTATTAATAAATATATTTAATATCCCATAATTGCTAACAAATTACTAAAAAGAACAGATCTACCTGTTCTTTTTTACATTATTAATTTTCGCCAATAAATCATCTTTCTCAATAGTTCCTACATAGCTTTCCTTAACTTGTCCATCTTGAAATAAAAAAATTGTTGGTATTCCTGATACACCATATTCCATAGCCAAATCAGGCTCATTATCCACATTTATTTTTACAACATTCAATTTATCTTCTAGTTCTTGTGAAATTTCATCAATAACTGGTGACAATCTTTGACAATGTCCACACCAATCAGCATAAAAATCAACCAAAACAGGTTTCTCAGACTGAAGCACTTCCTCATCAAAATTTTCATATGTTACATCAACTAAACTCATTCTCTCTTCACCCCACTTTCTTCTTGGTTAAATTGGGGACAGACTTAAAATGACCATGGTCATTTTAAGTCTGTCCCCAATTAACCATTAACCATTTAATTAATCAATTAATAATAATGATATCTATTATTATTCATATTACCGTAAATCCCTGTAGTTGATATTGTAATAAATTTAATTGAATATATGTCACAATACACTAAACTGTCATTTTCAAAGGAACGCAGTAATATGTAACTTGCCCCTACATCATCTAAAATTCCTATTCTGTCAACCAAATTATTTGTTCCAATTAAAAATTCTACTCTCATTAGTCTTCCTATTTGCTCTCTTAAAAATGCAGGTGTGTAAATTGGATTTGTTAAAATTTCTGGCATCACTTGATTTGGGTTTTGTTGCTGTTGAGGTTGGTTTTGCCTTGTTTCTCTTTGGTTTGATGTTTCATCTGATATCGCCATTTAAAATCTCCTTTCTATGTACTCCTATATCTTGGAGTTGGTCTATAAAAACAGTGGTTTCCAAATCTTGTATGAAATGTCCCTGAACCATTACTTGGAAATGTACTGCTACATGTTGGTCTAAATGGATTTAAGTACCATAAGCATTCTCCTATTTCATTTAGTCGATTTCCAGATAGTGCCCAATCTGCTATATTATAATGTATGTCAGTTGGATTCATATTATAAATATTTTGTGGATTATATTTGTTAAATAACGTTTCTGTTGCACAGTCAAATTGCCCCGCTTGGAAAATTATGTTTCGTATATTTCCTCCCTGTGATATTCTTGCATATTCGCCTTCTGAGACATATGTTCTATTTAATATTATTGTAGCTATTGCTTTCATTCCATTGTCTCCTTCTCCTCCGAGCCTCACACTGCACAATTCTTGCAATTAATTCTCTTTCTGAATATCCCAAAACTATCACCACTTCCTTTTTTATTATATTCATTAATGATAGTTTTGCTACTTTTAAATTTGATTATATTATAAATTGATTGTATAATATCTTTTTGTATTATAACCCAAATTACGTATCATTATTATTTACTTTCAATTTTATTTAGCATTATTTTTATTGGAGCAAGAAAAAATATTGATAAAAATTTATACAAAAAAATGTTTGACTTTTTATTTTTTTATGATATAATGTCAGTACAAATGTTTGTATACTACATAGCATTTTGTTATGATTATATCGAAAAATGGAGGTCATCATGGAAATATTTGATAAATTAAAAATATTAGCAGCTTCTGCAAAATATGATGCTTCTTGCAGTTCAAGTGGAAGCACAAGAAAAAATACAAAAAACGGAATTGGCAATGGAGACGTCTCTGGAATATGTCACAGTTGGGGTGCTGACCGGAAGATGTATTTCCCTTTTAAAAATTTTATTAAGTAATTGCTGCATTTACGATTGCAAATACTGCATAAACAGACGCACAAATTCTGTAGAAAGAGCAACCTTTACCCCAAGAGAAGTTGCGGATTTAACCATAAATTTTTACAAAAGAAATTATATAGAAGGTCTATTTTTAAGTTCTGCAGTTATAAAATCACCTGACTATACTATGGAAATGCTAATTAATACAATATCTATATTAAGAAATGAATACAACTTTAATGGATACATACACTGTAAAACCATTCCTGGTTGCAGTCAAGAATTAATTGATAAACTAGGCAAAATGGTAGACAGAATGAGCATCAATATAGAACTTCCTTCAAATGACAGTTTAAAACTTTTGGCTCCACAAAAAGAAAAGAACTCAATATTAGAACCAATGAGCTATGTCTCAAAAAATATAAAAATAAATAAATTAGAAAAAAGTAAATTCAAAAAACACTTTGTACCAGCAGGACAAACTACCCAGCTAATTATTGGTGCAACACCTGAAAATGACTTAAAAATACTAAAACTTTCAGAAGGCCTATATAATAAATTAAGTTTAAAAAGAGTATATTACTCTGCATATGTCAGCGTAAACAACGACAAAAATCTACCTACATTAGAAGCACCTCCTCTACTTCGTGAAAACAGACTTTATCAAGCAGATTGGTTACTTAGATTTTACGGATTTAAAGCTGATGAATTGTTAGATGAAACCCATCCAAACTTCAACAATAAACTAGACCCAAAATGTGATTGGGCTTTGCGACATATAGACCAATTTCCAATTGAAATTAACACCGCAGACTACTTTACATTACTAAGAATTCCTGGAATTGGTGTAATATCAGCCAAAAAAATTATAAGAGCAAGACGTACATTTTTGCTTAACTTTGAAGCATTACAAAAATTAGGAGTTGTATTAAAAAGAGCAAAATATTTCATCACATGTAAAGGCAAATACTTTGAAAAAATATATAATTTTAACCAAAACTTTATTGAAACAAACCTAATTTATCAAGAAAGAAATCGTATACCTATGCCTGAATTTCAGCAACTATCACTATTTGATAAACTTCAACCTACAAAGGAGGATAAAATAAAATGTCTAACTGGAAGCTTGTAAATAAAACATTTTTATATGACGGTAGTTTTGATGGACTATTAACACTAGTATTTAACTGTTATGTAGATAAAACTTTACCACAAAAAATATATAAAAAATCAGAATACACTCCAAATTTTTTAGACACAGCCATATATATTGAAACAGATTACGAAAAATCAAAACGAATATTCAATGGAGTTCAAAAAAACATATGTCAAGAAGCCTTATACAACAGTTACAATGCATTTCTATCAAATGAAAAAGATAAAGAAATCAATATTTTAAAATATCTATGTGATGGATTTGATATTGGACCTAAAATAAATAACATGATTACAGTTGCATATGTTTATAAAGTAATAAATATGAGAAAAAGAGCTTTAGCCGAATGCCACAAGCTTAAAGGTTTGCTTCGTTTCAATGAAGTAAGTGAAAATCTTTACTATGCATCTATTCATCCAGACAATAATATAATAGAACCATTAGGGCATCACTTTATCAGGCGCATGCCAAACATGAATTTTATAATCCACGACAAAAATAGAGATATATGTTTCTTATATAATACAAAAACTTATAAAATAGTTGACAACGAAAATATCTCTATTCCTAGCCATATTCAATTTTCCGAAAGCGAAAAAAACTACCAAGAACTTTGGAAAATGTTCTTCAAAACAATTGCAATAAAAGAAAGAACTAACCCTAGATGTCAAATGCAATTTATGCCAAAAAAATATTGGCAAGACTTGGTTGAGCTAGATTAAAATACTGCATCATCCCCGTGTTAAAACTACATCAAAATTTTTATTATATACCTCTATATTTTCATCTAGCTCACATAGAAAACCTATTGTAATGGTATTGCATAACTCTTCTGGCTCAACCATTTTCAAATCTTCTATTAAGTCTCCATATAACAATCTATATTTTCTATGCTTAATTTTTTCTTCAAATTCTTTAGATAAATGAAATTTGATTGTTTTATTTAAAGTATGAATCATTTTACTATTATCAAACTTTTTCATATTGCCATAATCATCAAAATCAATAAAATTACTAATAATATACATATTATCGAAATAGCAATTGTTAGCTTTTAAAAACTGTACTATAATATTTCCAATACCAGCAGATAATATAATTACTGGTATATTTTTTTCATATGCCTTATATAAAAAATCTTTAACTCCCTTTCTTAATATAAGACCTTCTTCATATACTGCCTTTTCTATTTTCTCTTTAGTCAAGCCATATTCCATATACAAGTCCATATTTTTTGAATACCATTCAATCATTGCTTTTTCTTTTTCTTTAATTGAAATTGTGTAACTTTTCTCTATTGGTCTATACTTTTTGTATAATTCATCTGCCCTTTCTTTATATTCCTTACTCAAAAACATCCCACTTGCATACCACGAATCTACACTATTATTAGCTGTTATTGTCTTGTCAAAATCTATTACTATGTAATAATTATCATCTTTTAATTTTATTTCATTTAATTTATTTACATTATTTATATATTTCATCATTCTTTCCTTTCATCTTTTCGTTATTTATATTTTAACACATAAAAAAACTAATATCAATTAAATGGTCATTCTAGGCCTGTGGTCATTCTAAGACTGTCCCCATTTAGCCATTAATGGTCGATCCAAGCCTGTCCCCATTTAGCCATTAACCATTGACAAATTTGTATAAAATTGTATAATATGAATTGAATTTATTAGTTAGGTAAGAAAGGATATTATATGAATATTTTTTATATTTTGAAAAATTTTTTTATTGTTTTATTTATGAAATTTTTAAATATAATTTTAAAGTTATGTAGAAAAAATGGTGGTAATTTTTTAGGTAAAATTGCATATGATTGGAGTCCTAACATCTTTAAGTATTTTAAAATTGATTGTCCAATTATTGCTGTAACTGCAACTAATGGTAAAACTATGACTAATAATGCTATAGGTTTTGTACTTAAACAAGCTGGCAAAAAGGTTATTAGCAATGTTGAAGGGAATAACATGGAAACTGGTATTCTTTCTACTATTCTTAAAAATTGTTCTTTAAGTGGAAAGGTTAAGGCTGATTTCTTGGTTTTTGAGGTTGATGAAGGATATGTTCCTGTTGTTTTTAAGGATTTAAAACTTGATACTTTGGTCGTATTAGATTTTTTTAGAGACCAACTTGATAGAAATGGCGAAGTTGAGTCTTTAATTTTAAAGATTAATGAGTTTTTAAAAAGTTTTTCTGGAAATCTTGTGTTAAATGCTGATGATCCAAATGTTGCAAGGCTTGGTTCTGCAAATCCTAATAATAGTAATGTTTTTTATTTTAGTGTAGAAAAGTACGATTATGCAACTGATACTATTAAAGAAGCTGGTGAGGGAAAATTCTGTCCTTTCTGCAATAATCGATTAGAATATGAGTATTATCAGTATTCTCATATTGGTAAGTTTAAATGCCCTAACTGCAATTATGGAGATAATAAAATTTTTAAACTTGGTACTAATGTAGATTTAAAAAATCGAACTTTTTGTGTTGATAATATATCTTATAAAATTCGATTTAATAGTATTTACAATATATATAATTTTTTAGCAGTTATTTCTTGTGTAAGTTTATATAATATTGATACTGAAATTATAAAAAAAGCTTTGTCTGAGTTTGTTTTAAATAATGGAAGACTTGAAGAAATTGAGATAAAAGGAGTTCCAACTATTATAAACCTAGCCAAAAATCCAACTGGTGCAAATGTAAGCCTTAGAATTTTAAATGAAGATGATTCTCAAAAGGAATTACTTTTTGTTTTAAATGATAATGTGGCAGATGGTCTTGATGTTTCTTGGATTTGGGATATTAATTTTGATAATTTGAATAATGTTTCCAGAATTATAACTTCTGGTACACGTGCATATGATATTGCTATTAGAATTAAAACTTCTGGAGTTGATGCTAGTAAAATTGAACCTTATTTAGATTTACATGAGGCTGTAAAAAACTTTTATAAAACAGATATAAAAAAATATGTAATTGCTAATTATACTGCACTTCAACCTACTAGAAAAGAATTACTAAAAGATTTTTAAACTAAAAGAATCTATGTGTGCATTTAAATGAATTTAAGAAAGGATTTTTAAAATGTATGAATTAAAAGTATTATATTTATATCCTGATATTTTGGAACTTTATGGAGATTTTGGAAATATTCAAGTTCTTAAATATCGCTTAGAGCAACGTGGATTTAAGGCTATTATTGATAAATATTCTATAGGAGACAACCCTCCTGACTTTAAAAGCTATGATTTAGTTTTTGCTGGTGGCGGTGCTGATCAAGAGCAATCTATTTTGTCAAAAGATTTAATTAAATATAAAGATAATATAAAAGAGGCTGTTGAGAGTGGTGTGTTCTTTTTATTAATTTGCGGTGCTTATCAATTATTTGGCAAATATTATAAAGGAGTTGAAGGAAATGTTATTCCTGGTTTGTCAATTTTTGATTATTATACTGAGGCTATTAATGATAGAAAAAAAAGATGTATTGGAAATACTGTTATTGAAGCTGAATTTAATGGCATTAAAACTGAAATTATAGGATTTGAGAATCATGGTGGACAAACTTTTGATGTTTCTACTCCTTTTGGTAAAGTTTTATATGGTCATGGAAATAAATTTGGAGATAATCAAGAAGGCTTTTTTCTAAGCAATGTTATTGCAACTTATCTTCATGGTCCTCTTCTTAGTAAAAATCCTTTGCTTTGTGATTATATTATTAAACATTGTTTAGATAGAAAATATAATGATAATGTTATTTTACAACCTTTAGATGATAATTTTGAAAACAGTGTAAGAAAACAATTGCTAAATAGATTTTTAAACTCTGATAACAATAAAAAATAAAATATTGTATTTATATAAGACCCTTGAGTAAAATATTTTTATATACTTTGTCAACAGTCTGAATGAACCCTAATTATACTATTGGGGTTCATTTATTTTACTTTTCATATTCTCTTTTTATCCATTCCATAATAACATCTATAACATATGATTTTTGTTCTTCTGATAAATTTACTCCTTTAGGAATTTTATGCCATTTATATAAACATCCCCTGCAACAAGTTGCAGTTGCATGCTGAGCTATAAAAACTGGATGTCCTCTCATTGGAGTTTGCTTTCCGTCATTTGGTATAACTTCAGGTGCCAACCTTTTGCTTATAAAATCATTTGCATGTTGTTTTATTGTATCCATTCCTTTATTATTTATATATTCTATGTCTTTTGGTTTTAAATGAAATTTACTTCTAAAATTAGATTTTGATAGACTTTCTAATACTTTTTCTATTTTTTTATTTTCTTCATTCATATATTAACTCCACCTATTTATTGTTTTTATAAATACTCAATTTTTTACAAATTTAGTATTTTAGGAACAAATATTATTAATCCTATTACCGCAGAACCTATTGCTAAAACGAGTACTGCACTTGCTGAAATGTCTTTTGCTTTTTTAGCCTTTTCATTTTTTTCAGGCATTGCAATATCTACAACTGTTTCTATAGCCGTATTAAATAACTCCCCTGCAATTACTATGGAAAATAAAATAATAAAAATAAACCATTCATTACGACTTATTTTAAAAATGTATCCCATTATTATTACAAGAATCATTATTAATACATGGATTTTCATATTTCTTTCAGTTTTAAATGCTGAAAAGATTCCTTCAAATGCATATTTAAAACTATTTAATATTTTTTTCATTTTCTCCCTCATTTCTCCTTAAAGATACAAATTGTATCATACTTGTAAATACTATTAAATATGATATTGCAATTAAGAATCCTGCTAAGACATCACTTGTGTAATGCACACCTAGATAAATTCTACTTATTCCAATTGCAAATATTAAAATGCTTAAAATTGAAATTGATGTGTATTTAACCTTTTTATTTTTTACATATTTATATATTAAATATATTATAAATCCATAAAATGCCATGCTAATCATAGAATGTCCTGATGGAAAGCTGTAACCACTTTCATCAATAATTCTATATTCTATTGGTCTTGGCCTTTGCAATATATTTTTTAATAAAACATTTAGTATTGTTGCTATTGCCAAATTTAATATTACACATATTCCTATTTTTTTATTTTTTATTATTATAAATAATAATACGCTTGACGAAATTAAGCAGATTTCTCCTCCTAGGTTTGTGATAAATTGTGCTATTGGAGTTGCAAAATCAGATATTAAATATTTTGATATGATATTATAACCTATAATATCTAAATTCATTATTTCTTTGTTAAATACATCTTCTGCAAGTGATAAGAAACCTATCATGCATATTAATAAAAGAAGCCATTTCCAATTTTTTGTTATAATTTTTTTTATTTTACTTGTGTATTGTTTCATTTTTTTCCTTTCGTATTTTTGTATTGATTAGTATTTTAACATGTTAAGATATTTTTTTCAATATTTTATTAAAAGTGAACCAAAAATATTAAATTTTTTTAACATTTTTGGTCCACTTTCTAAGCCTTGCTCTTATTTTATAAATGCATTACTCTTTGCTTAATTTCTTTTGTTTTTCCTACGTTCCAGAAATTTTCTCCTAAATATCCACATGTTCTTCTTACTACTGACATCTTTTGGTGGTCTTTATTTCCGCAGTTTGGGCATTCCCATTCATTATCTTTGTTAATTATAATTTCTCCATCAAATCCGCATTCTAAGCAATAATCTGATTTTGTATTAAATTCTGCATATTGAATATTATCATATATGAATTTTACTACAGATTCTAAAGCTTCAATATTTTTACTCATATTTGGTATTTCTATGTATGAAATTGAACCTCCTGATGATATTTTTTGGAATTCACTTTCAAATGATAATTTTTCAAATGCATCTATTTTTTCTCTTACATCTACATGATATGAGTTTGTATAATATCCTTTGTCTGTTATATCTTTTATTGTTCCAAAGCGTTCTTTATCTAGTCTTGCAAACTTGTAACATAAGCTTTCTGCTGGTGTTCCATACAATGCAAATCCTATATTTGTTTCTTTCTTCCATCTATCTGTCGCTTCTCTTAAATGTTTCATAACTCTTACTGCAAATTCATGTCCTTCTGGAGTTGTATGAGAAACACCTTTCATTAATTTAGTTACTTCATATAAACCTATATATCCTAATGATATTGTTGAATATCCACCATATAGTAATTTATCTATTGTTTCTCCTTTTTTTAGACGTGCAATTGCTCCATATTGCCAGTGTATAGGGCTTATGTCTGAATGTGTTCCAAGTAATGCATAATGTCTGCACATTAATGCTTCTTTGCATAGTTCTAGTCTTTCGTCAAATAATTTCCAGAATTTTTCTTCATCGCCATCTGCAATTATTCCTATTTGTGGTAAATTTATGCTTACTACACCTTGATTAAATCTTCCTTCAAATTTGTAATTTCCATTTTCATCTTTCCAAGGTGATAAGAAACTTCTGCATCCCATAGGGCTAAATACATTTCCTTCATAATTTTCACGCATTTTTTTTGCTGAAATGTAATCAGGATACATTCTTTTTGCTGAACATTTTACAGCTAATTTTGTTAGGTAATCATATTCTCCACCTGTTAAGTTGTTAAATTCATCTAAAACATATACTAGTTTTGGAAATGCTGGTGTTACATAAACTCCTGCTTCATTTTTTATTCCTTCATATCTTTGTCTTATTACTTCTTCAATTATCATTGCATTTTCTTTTATATATGGGTCGTCTTTTTCTAGGTGTAAGAATAATGTAACGAAAGGTGATTGTCCATTTGTTGTCATTAATGTGTTTATTTGATATTGTATAGTTTGCACTCCTGCTTTTAATTCTGTTTTCAATCTATCTTGTACTAATTCTTCTATAACTTTTTCTGATAATTCATTTTTGTATTTCTTTTCAAGTTCACTTTTGAATTTATTATAACTTTTTCTTAAATATTTTCCTAAATGTATTAAATCTACAGATTGTCCTCCATATTGATTACTTGCTACTGCTGCAATTATTTGTGTTGTTACTGTGCATGCTACTTGGAAACTTTTTGGACTTTCTATCATTTTTCCATTCATTACTGTTCCGTTGTCTAACATGTCTCCTATATTTATTAAGCAGCAATTAAAAATTGGTTGTATAAAATAATCTTCGTCATGGAAATGTAAAATTCCTTCTTCATGAGCTTTTGAAATTTTTTCAGGTAATAACATTCTTTTTGTTAAATCTCTTGATACTTCACCTGCTATATAATCTCTTTGAGTTGATGCTAATAATGTATTTTTATTTGAATTTTCTTCTGCTAATTCTTTGTTTTCGTTTCTAATTAATCCTAATATTGTTTCATCTGTAGTGTTTTGTTTTCTTACTAGAGCTCTTGTATATCTATAAACTATATATTTCTTTGATAATTCATATTTTCCTATTTCCATTAATTTTTCTTCAATTATATCTTGTATATCTTCAACTAGAATTCTTTTTTTACCTAATTCTTCAATATACTCCATAATCTCTTTAATATCTTCTTTGTTTGCTCTTTCTTTTGGTTTTACTTCTTTGTTTGCTTTCTCGATTGCAATTCTTATTTTCTCCCTATCATAATCTACAGCTCTTCCGTCTCTTTTAATTACTTTCATTTTTACATTTCCTCCTTCAATCTTTGTATGTGTTCATTATATATCAAAATTGATGTTTTTCTGTTGCAAAAGCAACAGATTATTTGTAATCAATTTAAGATTGGCTTAACTGTAATTATTATTATAAATATTACATTTATATTACAAAATTGTTACATTTTTGTATATTTTTGTAATATTTTCGAACTCCATTAAGCTAAGCCTACATTAAAGCTCTCATTTCACATTTTGGTAATGAACAATTAAAAGATTGTTATTCAATTGTTGCATTTGCAACTTTATTAATGTATAATATATCCATATAAATAAAACGTAGGTGGTGTATATTTCATGAATTTTGATACTGAAAACTTTATTAAAAACTTAGAGACAAACTGCAAGAAAATTCAAAAGAAAACATTTGCAAAAAATGAAGTAATAACTACATACATAAAAAAAAGAAATCAATTTTGTATTCTTTTAAATGGACATGCGGACCTAGTTCGTTATGACTTAAATGGAAATAGAACTATTGTTGAACATCTTTCAAAAAATGACATTTTTGGAGAAGTATTTTATGTAATCACCACAAATAATGAATTACTGGTAGAAGCTAGAGAAAAATGTGAAGTTTTAATTTACCCATATTATGATATACACGATAAATGCAAAAGCAACTGCAAATTTCATCAAACTTTAGCTGAATTTTTGCCTGAACTTATTTTAAATAAAATAACAAATTTAAATATGCGTGTGGAGTTATTGGCCAAACGAACTATTCGTGATAAATTGCTTGGTTATCTTACATTGCTTTCTACAAGGCATTTAAATAAAACATTTACCTTACCTTTTTCTTTAACTGATTTAGCTGACTATTTATGTATTGATAGAAGTGCCATGATGCGAGAACTTAAGCTTCTTAAAGAAGATGGTTTTATTGATAAAACGGGAAATACTATTACTTTGCTTTATAAATAATGTGCCATGAGGACGCCTTTCTAATAACACATTTTGTGTTAAATGGGTGCTTTTCCTAATGGCACTTTATGTATTACAGAGGTGCTTCCTAATGGCACTTTTGTATTACAGGGGCACTTCTTAATAGCACATAAGAATTACAATAACTTAGGCTTTAACTCTAAATAAATTGGCTTTTCATCCTTAATCATTGTACTCATACCATGACCTGGATAAACAATTGTATCATCTGGTAATTTTAATAATTTATTCATTATAGAATCCATTATATCTTCAAGACTTGATGTAGGTAAATCAGTTCTTCCCCAAGTTCCTCTAAATAAAGTATCTCCTGAAAACAAACACTTCTCTTTTTTACAATATAATGAACTTCCACCCTTAGTATGTCCGTGGAGTATGTATCACTCTAAATTCTAAATCTCCTAAATGTATAGTATCTTCTCCGTCAATTCTAGAATCTGCTTCTAATTCAATCTTTTCCACACTTATATATGGAGACAAATTTATATCTGGATTATTTAAGCCCTCACTATCATCCCTATGAATCAAAATCTTTCCTCCACATTTTTCTTTCAATTCCATCACACCCAAAATATGATCTGCATGACAATGGGTTAAATAAATATATTTCAATTTTCCCTTTAATATATCATTTATCATCTCAGCTATTTTCTGACTTTCTCCAGCAGGGTCTATAACCATTATTTCTTTTGATTTTTCTTCCAATATTATATAACAATTTGTCGGGTCTCCTACCCATGTATTAATTTTTAATTCTTTTAGTATCATTTGTATTCTCCTCGTATAATATATTTACAATCAATTTTGTTATTTTAAAATTACATTCTAATTGCAGTTGCAAACCGTTAAAAGCTGTTTAAAGCTGTAAATTTTATCTTTTTCTTGTTACTTCATATACACTATCTACTTTTCTTATTGATTTAAGTATTTTGTTTAATTCCTCTAAATTTTCCACTTCAATTGTTATGTCTATTATAGCTATTCTTTCTTTAGTTGTTTTAGTATTTACGCCAACTATTTTAGCTTTAGTCATTCCCAATTCCTTTAATATATCAACTAACAATCCGCTTCTATCATTTGAAAATACTTCTATTTCAACTTGATATGACGCTTTTTCTTCTTCATACCATTCTACATCTATCATTCTATTTTCTTCTTCTATTAAATCTTTAATATTAACGCAATCTTTTCTATGTACTGATACGCCTCTACCTTTTGTTATATATCCTACTATTTCATCACCTGGCAAAGGATTACAGCACTTTGAAAGTTTTACCAAACAATTGTCTATTCCTTTTACCACTACTCCCAAATTTGATGGTTTTGGTTTATTGCGCTTTTGTTTTGCTAGTTGTTCTATTTTTTCTTCTATATTTTCTTCTTGATGCTCTTTTCTATATTCTTGAAGCATTCTTGCTATTATTTTTACTGAAGAATTTGCTCCAAATCCTACTGCTGAATACATATCCTCTAAATTTTTATACTTATATTTTTGTAGCATCGGTTCTATATATTCATTTTTAAATATATCCTCATAACTAAAGCCAATCCTTCTTAATTCTTTTTCTATTAATTCTTTTCCTTTTTCAATATTTTCTGCCTTTTGAGCTTTTTTAAACCACGCTTTTATTTTATTTTTAGCACTAGTACTTTTTACAAATTTTAACCAATCTCTACTTGGTCCTTTGGAATTATCTGATGTTATAATTTCTATAATATCTCCTGTTTGTAAAGGAGTTATAATTGGCATCATTTTACTATTAATTTTGCAACCTGTCATATGATGTCCAATTTGTTCATGCACAGCATATGCAAAATCTATAGGGGTTGCGCCTCTTGGCAATACCTTTATAGCACCCTTTGGCGTAAACACATAAACCTCATCTTCAAATAACTCTGTTTTCAAAGTCTCTAAAAATTCCTGTGGGTCTTGCATGTCTTTTTGCCACTCTAAAGTCTCCCTAAGCCAAGAAAGTTTATCTTCCTCTACTTTTACTGATTGCTTTTTACCAAAATAACTTGCTTCTTTATATGCCCAGTGTGCTGCTATACCATATTCTGCAACTCTATGCATATCCCATGTACGAATTTGAACTTCAAAAGGAGTTCCCTTTTCTCCTAAAAGCGTTGTATGTATAGATTGATACATGTTAGGTTTTGGAACTGCGATATAATCCTTAAATCTCCCTGGCATTGGGCTATATAACTCATGCACAACACCTAGAGCTGCATAACAATCTTTTATTGAATTTACTAGAATTCTTAAAGCAAATAAATCATAAATCTGATCTAAAGTCTTATTGTCCCTTATCATCTTTCTATAAATACTATATAAATGCTTTGCTCTACCTGTTATTTCTGCATCAATATGTTGCTTTTTTAAAGTTACTCTTATATTTTCCATTATTTTTTCTATAAACTTTAAACGTTCATCTCTCTTTTTATTTATGCCCTCTACCAACTCATGATACTCTTCTGGATATAAATATTTAAAAGACAAATCTTCTAACTCCCACTTTAAAGAATATAATCCCAATCTATTTGCCAATGGTGCATACAATTCCATTGTTTCCTTTGCATTGGCAATTTGTCTGTCTCTCTTTAAAAATTTTAAAGTTCTCATATTATGCAATCTATCAGCCAACTTAATAATAATAACTCTAATATCTTTTCCCATTGCCAAAAACATCTTTCTGTAATCTTCTGCTTGCTGTTCTTCTATAGAAGTAAAATTAATATTAGCAAGCTTCGTCACTCCAGCAACCATTTCAGCAATTTCCTTTCCAAACTCTGCCACAATATCATCATTTGTAACCTCTGTATCTTCTACTACGTCATGCAAAAGGGCTGCACATATTGTACTATCATCTAATCCAATATCTGCAAGAATATATGCAACATTTAATGGATGAATTATATATGGTTCCCCTGACTTCCTACATTGTCCCTTATGTAATTCATTTGCATAATTATATGCTTTCATTATTAATTTAGTATCTACTTTTCTTGAATGGCTTTTCCTTTTCAATATTATATCTTGAATTCCTATTTCATCATTATTTTGCACTCTCTCCATCTTCTTTCTCAATACATTATGGTCGTGGTCAATTGAAGCCTGTCCCCAAATGACCATGGTCAATTAACGTCTGTCCCCAAATGACCATTAAACTGATTTCATTATGTCTTTTATATTGATTTGCAAGCTATCTACGCCATTAAAACTGTTTATTTCTAGCACTCCTGCAACATCTATTTTGTCTCCTATTGTATATTCTTCTGCTAAATAACCTAAGTTGAAACCTATTGCATTTATTATATTATTGTTTTCTTTTAATGTTAGTTTTATATGTTTCCCATCTGATAGCGCTCGTATAGAGTCTATTTTTAGATTTTTAAATGCAAATATTGGCATTTAAAAATCTAAAAATAGACTCTATACGAGCGCTATCAGA
>CANRPI010000026.1 GCA_947632475.1 uncultured Clostridia bacterium
TAACTATAAAAATACCAACAAATGGAAATAGAAAAGATGGAATATATATAAATAAAAAAATTTAATCTTTATTTCTGCAAGGTATTTAGGTACCTTGTTTTTTTTATGAAAAAATGATAAAATTACTTATGATATTAACATTTAATCTTATTTAATTTTAATTAGATTTATATAAGATTATTTAGTTTAGAAAAACAAAGTTTATGACCCAAGTCGTGTAATTGGTAATTATGTTTACAAAAATTATAAAAAAAGCGAACAAATTACACGAATTTGTTCGGTAATTACACGAATTTTTAGGTTGATAGTTGTCATTTTTTTGGGTCATAAAGGAGGAAAAATGTTCAAATTAGTATCAAATTATAAGCCAACTGGCGACCAACCAGAAGCAATAGAATATTTAAGTAATGGAATAAAAGAGGGCAAGAAATTCCAGACACTTCTAGGGGTTACAGGCTCACGGAAAAACATTCACTATGGCAAATATAATAGAAAAAGTACAAAAACCAACTCTTGTTTTAGCACATAATAAAACACTAGCAGGACAATTATATAGTGAATTCAAAGAGTTTTTTCCAGAAAATGCGGTTGAGTATTTTGTGTCCTTCTATGATTATTACCAGCCGGAAAGTTATATTCCATCATCAGACACATATATAGAAAAAGACTCATCAATTAATGATGAAATAGATAAATTAAGACATTCAGCAACATTATCATTATTTGAAACAAGAGATGTAATAATAGTAGCATCAGTATCATGCATATATGGGCTAGGGGACCCTGTAGATTATCAAGGAATGATGCTATCTTTAAGACCAGAAATGCAAAAAAGCAGAGATAGTGTATTAAAAAAACTAATTAATATGCAATATTCTAGAAATGAAATAGATTTTAAAAGAGGAACATTCAGAGCAAAAGGAGACATTGTAGAAATATATCCATCAAGTAGGTCAGAGACAGCTATAAGAATTGAATTTTGGGGTGATGAAATTGAAAAAATTTCAGAAATAAACCCATTAACAGGTAAAGCAATAGGAACTAGAAAACATATTTTGATATCTCCAGCATCTCACTATGTTACCACAAAACAAAAAATGGAAAGAGCAATAGTAACAATAGAAGAGGAAATGGAAGAAAGAGTAAAATATTTTAAGTCTAAAAATAAGCTTATAGAGGCACAAAGAATAGAAGAAAGAACAAATTTTGATATTGAAATGATGAAAGAAACAGGATTCTGTTCAGGAATTGAAAACTATTCAAGACACATTAGTGGGCGAGCAGAAGGGAGTAGGCCATATACTTTATTTGATTATTTTCCAGATGATTATTTACTTCTAATTGACGAGTCACATGCGACCATTCCACAAGTAAAAGCAATGTATAATGGAGACAGAGCAAGAAAAGAATCATTAGTAAAATATGGGTTTAGGTTGCCATCAGCCTTTGACAATAGACCACTTAAATTTGAAGAATTTGAAGAAAAAATAAATCAAGTAATATTTGTTAGTGCAACACCTGCAGAATATGAAAAAGAACATAGCAAAGAAAATGTAGTAGAGCAAATAATAAGACCAACTGGTTTATTAGATCCGAAAATTGAAGTGAAACCAGTAATGAATCAAATAGATGATTTAATAGAACAAATACGAATTAGAGTAGAAAGACATGAGAGAGTACTAGTAACAACTTTAACGAAGAAAATGGCTGAAGATTTAACTGATTATTTAAAAAGCTTGGATATAAAAGTTAATTACATGCATTCTGACACAAAAGCTTTAGAGCGTATGGAAATCATAAGAAAATTAAGATTAGGTGAATTTGATGTGCTAGTTGGTATAAACCTTTTAAGAGAAGGGTTAGATATACCTGAAGTATCATTAGTAGCAATTTTAGATGCTGACAAAGAAGGATTTCTACGCTCAGAAAGATCTTTAATACAAACCATAGGAAGAGCTGCCAGAAATACAGATGGTACAGTAATTATGTATGCAGATGAATTAACCGAAAGCATGGAAAAAGCAATAAGCGAGACAAATAGAAGAAGAAAAATACAAGAACAATACAATAAAGAACATAATATAACACCAAAAACAATTCAAAAATCCGTAAGAGACTCAATAAAAGCAGTTTCTGTAGAAGATATAAGTGTAGAATACAAATTAGAAGAAGATGAAGATATAAAAGACACAATTGCTAAGTTAACAGATGAAATGTTAAAAAACGCATCAGAAATGGAATTTGAAAAAGCTGCTGAACTTAGAGATAAAATAAAAGAACTAGAAAAATTATTATAATCAATTAACATATTTTTTGAATTTTCATATTATACACAAAGGAGAGATTTATGAAAATTTTTAAAGAATTATATGAAGATGCAAAAAATATAAAAACAAAAGACCCTGCAGCTAGGAGTATTATAGAAGTAATAATATTATATCCTGGATTTCACATATTAGTTTTTTATAGACTAGCTCATTTTCTATATAAATGCAAATTACTATTTTTAGCAAGATTTATATCACAAACAGGAAGATTTTTAACAGGTATTGAAATACATCCAGGGGCAAAAATAGGTAGACGATTATTTATTGACCATGGAATGGGAATAGTAATAGGCGAAACAGCAACTATTGGAGATGATTGTGTAATATATCATAATTCAACTTTAGGAGGAACAGGCAAAGACAAACATAAAAGACATCCAGATTTAGGAAACAACGTTATGGTGGGAGCTGGAAGCAAAATTTTAGGACCTATAAAAATTGGAAATAATGTAAAGATAGGAGCAAATAGTACGGTTTTAAAAGATATTCCAGATGATGTAACAGTTGTAAGATGTAATCATATAATAAAAAAGACTATCAATATTAAAGCAAATTAATATTATTGATAGTCTTTAGTTTTTTATTTTAAAATATATATTGAAAAAAATCGAAAACAATGATAATATTACAAAAAAAGTGGTTAATTGGGGACAGACTTAAAATAACCATGGTTAAATGGGGACAGACTTTATTTAGCCATAAAAATATAATAAAGAAAGGAAAGGTAATAAAAATGAAACAAAGTAATAAAGAAATGGAAAAGTTAGAAGTAGACTGGAAGAAAGAAGATGACGGATTTTTAGAAAAACTTTTTAAAGAATATAAACCAATAAAAGACAATTTAATACAAATGTTAAATGAAGTACAAGAACACTATGGATATGTTCCAATGTATGCACAAAAAGCATTATCAGAATTTTTATCAATATCTATGGCAGAAATATATGGAGTAGTTACATTTTATTCTAGATTTTCATTGAAACCAAAAGGAAAATATAATATATCAGTATGTTTAGGAACAGCTTGTTTTGTTAAAGGCTCACAAAAAATAATGGATAGGTTATTAGAAAGATTAAAAATACAAGTAGGTGAAACCACGTCAGATGGAAAGTTTTCTATAGAAGAAACCAGATGTGTAGGTGCATGTGGGTTAGCACCAGTGTTTACAGTAAATGGAGAAGTTTATGGAAAAGCAACTGTAAAAAAATTAGATGAAGTTTTAGATGAATTAATGAATGAATAAATAAAAAGCAAGGTTTAAAATTAAATTAATTTTTTCTAACCAATTTTGCTTTTGGAAGGGAATGATAATTAATATGAAAACATTGGAAGAATTACATAAAATAAGAGAAGAAAAAAGAAAAGAACTAGAAATAAGAGTAAATACAAATTTAGATACAAGAGAAAAACATATCTTAGTTTGTCATGGTACAGGATGTACCTCTTCTAAATCAATGCAAATTTTAGAAAATTTCAAAAAAATAATAAAGGAAAAAAATATAGAAAATGTAAGAGTAATAAAAACAGGATGTTTTGGGCTATGTGCAAAAGGTCCTATTGTAATTATTAGACCTGAAGACACATTTTATGCAATGGTAACTCCAAATGATTGTGAGGAGATAATTCAAACACATATAATTGAAGGAAAAAGAGTTGAAAGACTACTTTGTAAAGACATAGATGGTAAACTTGTAAATAGTTTGGATGAACTAAATTTTTATAAAAAGCAAAAAAGAATTGCACTTAAAAATTGTGGTGTAATAAATCCAGAAAATATAGATGAGTACATAGCTTTTGATGGATATAAGGCATTAGAAAAAGTTTTGTTAAGTATGACAAGTGAAGAAGTTATAGATGTAATTAAAAAGTCAGGATTAAGAGGAAGAGGAGGAGCAGGATTTCCAACTGGTCAAAAGTGGGAACTAACTAAAGTACAAGAAAATGAACAAAAATATGTGGTTTGCAATGCTGATGAAGGAGACCCAGGTGCTTTTATGGATAGAAGCATATTAGAAGGAGACCCACATTCAGTACTAGAAGCTATGGCAATAGCTGCATATGTAATAGGGGCAAGTAAAGGATATATATATGTAAGAGCTGAATATCCAATTGCTGTAAAGAGATTAACAATTGCAATTGAGCAAGCTAGAGAATATGGAATTTTAGGGAAAAATATATTTGGAACCGACTTTAGTTTTGATATAGAAATAAGACTTGGTGCAGGAGCTTTTGTTTGTGGAGAAGAAACAGCTTTATTAGAATCAATTGAAGGAAAGCGTGGTCAACCAAGAGTAAAACCACCATATCCAGCAGCATGTGGTTTATGGGGAAAGCCTACATTAATTAATAATGTAGAAACATATGCAAATATTGCTCAAATAATACTAAAAGGTGCAGATTGGTTTTCATCAATAGGAACAGAAAAGTCAAAAGGAACAAAAGTATTTGCTTTAGGTGGAAATGTAAACAATATAGGCTTAGTAGAAGTACCTATGGGAACAACTTTAAGAGAAATTGTTTATGATATAGGTGGAGGAATTCCTAATGGTAGAGAATTTAAAGCAGCCCAAACAGGTGGACCATCTGGTGGCTGTATTCCAAAAGAACATTTAGACACACCTATAGATTATGAATCTTTAAAAGAAATTGGTTCAATGATGGGTTCAGGCGGACTTATTGTAATGGATGATACAAAATGTATGGTATCTTTAGCAAAATTTTATTTAGAGTTTACAGTTAGTGAAAGTTGTGGAAAATGTAATCCTTGCAGAATTGGTACTAAAAGAATGCTTGAAATTCTAGAAAAATTATGTGATGGAAAAGGTGAAGAAGCAGATATTTATAAGTTAGAAAAGCTAGCAGTAAATGTTCAAAAATCTAGTGTATGCGGACTTGGACAAAGTGCACCAAATCCAGTAATAAGTACAATTAAATACTTTAGAGATGAATTCAAAGAACATGCAATTGAAAAACAGTGTAGAGCTCTAGAATGTAAAGCAATGTCTAAGATTACTATAGATCCAGAAAAATGTAAAGGATGCGGATTATGCCAAAAACGTTGCCCAGTTCAAGCAATTCAAGGAGAAGGAAGAGATAAACGTGTTATTAATCAAGAAAAATGTATTAAATGTGGTACTTGTTTAACTAGTTGTCCATTTCATGCAATTGGAAATTAGCAAATTAGAAAAATAGTTTGATATCTAGTATCTAAAAAAGTTAATAAAAAAGGAGAGAAAATAGATGAACAAGAATGATTTAGTTACATTAAATATAGATGGAATAGAAGTAAAAGTAGAAGCAGGAACAACTATACTAGAAGCGGCAAGAAGTGTAGGAATAGATATTCCAACTTTATGTTTTCTAAAAGGGATAAATGAAGCAGGAGATTGCAGAATGTGTATAGTAGAAGTTGAAGGTAGAAGAGGATTTGTAACTTCATGTATACAAAAAGCAGAAGAAGGAATGGTAGTACATACAAATACAAAGGACATATTTGAAGCAAGACGTACTACATTAGATTTAATATTATCAAACCATGCTAAAGATTGTCTAACATGTATTCGTTCACGGAAACTGCGAATTACAAGAATTAGCCATAAAATTTAATATATCAAATATAGAATATGCAGGAGAAAGAAAAGAACATAAAATAGATGATTTATCACCATCAATAGTTAGAGACTTTAATAAATGTGTATTATGTAGAAGATGTGTAGCTACATGTAAAAATGTTCAAAACATAGGAGCAATAGACTGTGCAAATAGAGGATTTGACTCATGTATATCTACAGTTGGAGATTATAGTTTAAATGATGTAAATTGTACGTTTTGCGGGCAATGTATACAAAGTTGCCCAACTGGAGCATTACATGAAAAAGAAACATCAAGTGAAGTATGGGAAAAAATAAAAGATCCAGATACATATGTAGTAGTACAGACTGCGCCATCAGTTAGAGTAGCACTAGGAGAAGAATTTGGTATGCCAATAGGAACAAATGTAACAGGAAAAATGGTAACAGCTTTAAAAAGACTAGGATTTGACAAAGTATTTGACACAAACACAGGTGCAGACTTTACAATTATGGAAGAAGCACATGAATTTGTTGAAAGATTTACAAAAAATGACGAACTACCAATGATTACATCATGCTGCCCAGGGTGGATAAAATTTATAGAAATGAACTACAAAGAATTATTACCACATACATCAACTTGTAAATCTCCACATCAAATGTTTGGAGCACTTATAAAAACATATTTTGCAAAAAAAGCAAATATAGATCCAAATAAAATATATGTAGTATCAGTAATGCCTTGTATTGCAAAAAAATTTGAAAGTAAGCGTAAAGAAATGAAAAACAATGGACTTAAAGATGTAGACAATGTAATAACAACAAGAGAACTAGCAAGAATGATAAAACAAGCAAACCTTGACTTTACAAAATTAGAAGACAGCACTTTTGACAATCCAATGGGAGAAGCAACAGGAGCAGGAGCAATATTTGGAACAACTGGAGGAGTAATGGAAGCAGCTTTAAGAACAGCACAAGACATATTAACAGGAGAAGACTTAGAAGAAATAAAATTTGAGCAGGTACGTGGAGAAAAATCAATCAAAGAGGCAACTATAAATATAGCAGGAAAAGACATAAACATAGCAGTAGCAAGTGGACTATCAAATGCACGAAAAATACTAGAACAAATAAAACAAGGAAAAGCAAACTACCAATTTATAGAAATAATGGCATGTCCTGGTGGATGTATAATGGGTGGTGGACAGCCAATAAAAAGTTCAAAAATTCGTTCAGAAGTGGACGTAAGAAAATTAAGAGCAGATAGTATATATACAATAGATGAGAAAAGTACAATTAGAAAATCTCATGAAAATCCAATATTAAAGCAAATTTATGCAGAATATTTAGAAGAACCAGGAAGTTATAGAGCAGAAAAATTACTACATGTGCCACGGATGCCATGGGGACGCTACTTAGTGGCAGAAATGTGCCACGGGCACGTTTCTTAATGGCACCAATTGCCACAAGGATGCTTATTTAATGACATAAATGTGCCATGGGGACACTTCTCTTAAGTATAACAAAGAGGGACGCTTCTTAATAACACGTATAATGTTATTAGGAAGCGCCCTTCATTGCTTTTTTATTTAATTATCTGCAGTTATTATTGTTGTTTTGTCTTTCATTATTATTGTTATTGTTGTTATTATTATTGTTATTATTTTGGTTATTTTTATTGTTTTTGTTATTTTTTTCTGACATTGAATCCACCTCCATATCAACTTTCACTTATATTTTAGCCTAAAATATTAAAAAATATACAAATATAAATTGTCTTTTTTAGGTAAATGTTATATAATACTTATGAAAACTTAAAGAAAAAGCTTTTAAAATCACAAAAAATTTAAAAAAACATAAAATGAAATAAAGTATATTAAGTTTTGGAGGTCAAGATGGAATACAAAAATGAAAAATTAAAAGAGTTTGAAGAATATATACGTTTTAGAAAAGTAGCAATAATTGGTTTAGGAGTTAGCAATTTACCTTTAATTGAATATATGTATAAAAAACAAGCTAGAGTAACAGTTTTTGATGATAGAGAAATTGACAGTATACCAAAAGAAATAATGGACAAAATAACTACATATGGATTTGAATTTTCTTTTGGAAAAAATAATTTACAAAAATTAAAAAATTTCAATATTATTTTTCGTTCACCAAGTTGTTTACCAACTAAACCAGAATTACAGGCAGAAGAAGAAAGAGGAGCAATAGTTACAACTGAAATTGAAATGCTAATGAAAATGTGTCCTTGCAAAGTTATTGGAGTAACTGGAAGTGATGGTAAAACAACTACAACTAGTTTAATAAGTGCAATATTAAGAAAAGCAGGATATAATGTATATTTAGGTGGAAATATTGGCATACCACTTTTTACCAAATTAAATCAAATTAAACCAGATGACATAGTAGTTTTAGAGCTTAGCAGTTTTCAATTAATGGGAATGCAAGTAAGTCCAAATATATCTGTTATTACTAATATAACACCAAATCATTTAAATATACATAAAGACTATGAGGAATATATTGAAGCAAAGAAAAATATTTTCAAATTTCAAAATGAAGATGACATACTAATTTTAAATTATGACAATGAAATAACAAGAGATTGCATAAAAGAAGCAAATGGAAAAGTTATATATTTTAGTGGAAAAGAAAAAATTGACAATGGATTCATTGTAGATAATAAAATAATAAAAGAATGTGAAGACAAAATAAGAAAACACATATTAGATTGTAATGAAGTCATTTTAAGAGGTCAGCATAATTATGAAAACATCGCAACTGCGATTGCTGCTACTAAAAGTTTAGTAAAAATAGATGACTGCATTAGTGCT
Organism: uncultured Clostridia bacterium; assembly: GCA_947632475.1. Classification (GTDB taxonomy): domain Bacteria; phylum Bacillota; class Clostridia; order TANB77; family CAG-508; genus CAG-269. The sequence goes on from CANRPI010000026.1 coordinate 8,740, forward strand.
ATAAAAGAATTTAAACCAGTTGAACATAGGCTTGAATTTATAAGAGAAATAGAAGGTGTTAAATGGTATAATGATTCAGTAAGTTCCTCTCCAACTAGAACAATAGCAGGGCTAAAGTCTTTTGATGAGCCAATAGTGTTAATTGCAGGTGGATATGACAAAAACTTGGACTATACGCCAATAGCAAAACCAATATTAGAAAATGTAAGTGCACTTATTTTGCTTGGTGAAACTTCAGAAAAGATATATGAAGCAGTAAAATTAGAATGTGACAATCAAAATAAAGAATTGCCAATATATATGTGTAATAAATTAGAAGAAACAGTACAAATTGCAAGGAAAATAGCAAAAAAAGGGCAAGTAGTTCTATTTTCACCTGCAAGTGCAAGTTTTGACATGTTTAAGAATTTTGCAGATAGAGGACAAAAATTTAAAAATTTAGTAAAAGAATTAAACTAATTAAATCAATTAATCAATTTTATATAATAAAACATAAAACCTCCATTTTTTATAGTAACAATTTTGTAAAACTTACATAAAATATAAAAAAAGAAAATGGAGGTTAAAAAAATGCCAAATATTCAGTCATATGATGATTACATAAGAAGTATTTTAGGATATCCTATGCAAAACCATCAAAATAATTATTATGATACATATGAAGCTAATTATAGAAATGAACCAAATCTTAACTTAGAGCAATATTACCCTGAAATATATAAAATAATATATCCTATGATACAAAAAGCCTGTGCATTAAATACAAGAGGTATTACAGAAGAAACAATTGAAAATATGGTTGATGATATTTATTCTTCAATAGAAAGTGACAACGTTATTAATGTTAATATCAATTTACAAAATCCAGAAAATAGAAATATATCAAAAACAGCCGCTTCTAATAGCAATTTAAAAAAAGAAATGAAAGTAACAGTTAAAGAAAATGAAAAACAAGAAAATAGAGGAGAAGATAGGCAATTCAGAAATAGAAACTTGAGAGACTTAATAAAAATATTATTAATAAGAGAATTACTTTCAAACAATAATCGTCCGCCATATGGAAGACCACCAATAAATCCAGGTCCAAGACCGCCAATGAGAATGGTTAATTGGGGACAGACTTAATTTAGCCATAATGGTTAATTGGGGACAGACTTGATTTAGCCACAATTGACCATTCCACCTAATTTATTGAAATGAAGTTTTTTTGAATATATTTTTTATATTTGCAAAAAATATATTTGAGAAACTTTTGAAAGGTGGTAAAGATAATGAAGGTTAAAGAATGTATGTGCAATAATGTTTGCTGTGTTAATTCTAAAACAAATGTATATGAAGTAGCAAAATTAATGAGCGAAAATCACATTGGTTCAATTCCAGTTTGTGACCAAAATAACTGCATATGTGGAATAGTAACAGATAGAGATATTCTTTTAAGAAGTGTAGTGTGTGATAAAGATTTAAAAACAACACCAATAAGCGAAATTATGACATGTAATGTATGGACTTGTAAGGAAGATGATGATATGACAAATGCAGAAAGTAAAATGGCTCAAAATCAAATTAGAAGATTACCTGTTTGTGATTCAAATAATCAAGTTGTAGGAATTTTAACTTTAGGAGATTTAGCACAAAATGGTCAAAATATAGGTCAACAACAATTTTGTACAACAGTTGAGAATATTTGTAATTGCAATGGTCAAACAAAAAATGCTGAATAAAAAATATTTAAAAAGTATTATAAAGCGACTATTTAGTCGCTTTTTTACATATAATAAATTAAAGATAATTAAAAGTAATTAAAAGGTGAATGTAATGATTTTTGATGTATCATATTGGACAAGAGTATTAACTAGAATTTTGTATGTAATTGCAATACTTATAGGCTTATACATAGGATTAAAGTTATCAATTTTTTATATGCCATTTCTTGTAGCTTTTATAATTTCTTTAATTATTGAGCCAGCCATTAGATTTATTATGAAAAAAACGAAATTAACCAGAAGAACTAGTTCTATTATAATTTTTGTGGTGGCTCTAATTGTAATTCTTGGTGGATTTACCTGGTTAATTGTTACATTATTTTCAGAGTCTTCTAGTTTACTGCAAAGTTTGAATGATTATTTTGAAAAAGCTTATACACAATTTCAAAGCTTAATAACAAAGTTTGATTTAGATAAAATACATTTGTCTAATGAAATTTTGAATGTGATTGATAATTCAACAGGGGATATTTTGAAAACTGCTTCTAATTGGCTAAAAAACTCGTTGACCTCATTAATAGATGTAATAACTAGCTTACCTTCAATTATGATTTGCATAGGGATAACTATTATTAGTTTATATTTTATATGTGTAGATAAAATTTATATTTTAGACCAAATTGAACATCATACTCCTAAAATTTGGGTAAAAAAAATGAAAATACATTTAAGTGAAATTACACAAACTTTGGGAGGTTATTTAAAGGCTCAAGCTACATTGATTTTGGTATCATTTATAGTTTCTTTAGTAGGGTTATATATTCTAAAGATTGTAGGTTTTAGTATTCAATATCCATTACTTATGGCATTGTTTATAGGCTTTGTAGATGCACTTCCAATTTTAGGCTCTGGTTCTGTAATGATACCATGGGCATTAATTTCGGCTATTAATGGAGATATAAGATTAGGAATTGCAATTATTGTTTTGCTTATTATAATGACTATAATAAGACAAGTTTTAGAACCAAAATTGGTAAGTAAAAATATTGGTGTGCATCCAATTTTTACATTAATTGCAATGTATACAGGCTTTAAATTGATAGGAGTATTTGGACTATTAATTGGTCCAATTGTTTTAATAATTTTTAAAAATATTTTTTCTAGTTTAATTGACCAAGGAGTATTTAAAACAATTTTTGACCAAAAATAGTTGAAATATATGTAATTTTATGTTAATATAATATAAGTGAAACTTGTAGTCTAAGCCTTAAATAATTTAAAGGAGAGCGAATGAAAAAAATCTATTTTTATGTTATTCTAAGAAAATATCGTAAAAAAGAACAAATCCAAGATGAAACTTTTTTGTGTGAAGTAATTGAATATAATGAAGGTTATGTTATATTCCAAGATAATGAATCTTTTAATGGTTATCTTACTATGGATTTAATAGAAGGAAGTTGGGATAAAAGTCAATTATATATAGAAATAAACAGCTTTTATCCAAAAAACAAAAAAGTCTATTATAGGAATCTAACGGAGGATTTTGAAATACCAAACAGCTTTTTCTGTTATTCATATGATGACGAAGATGAAATTATAGAAATAGAGTTTCAAAGCAGGATTAGCAATCCTGTGGAACAAAGAAGAATTGGAGAAATAATTGAAAGGCTTCACCGGACGTAAATACGTCCGGTTTTGCTTTTATATTATTCCTTTAAATTTTCTGGCTTAAAAATTTGAAAAATTATCAATATTATGATACACTTATGCAAATTGAAATTGGAGGGAAATTATGCCTGGTTTTGTTATTCATACTGCAATAGCACAAGAATATTTAAGGAAAAATAATTTGAATTATAATAAAGACTTTATAAGAGGAAATTTACTGCCAGACTTTACTAGCAACAAAGCAGAAACACATTATGGTAAAACACCAGCATTTACAAGTTTAAAAGAATTTTTAAAATATAATAAAATACACAATAATATAAATAAAGGAAAATTTTTACATCTAATTTCAGATTATTTATTCTATAATTATTATTTGGATACATACACTAAAGAGATTTTGCATAATGATTATGATACTATTAATAAAATCCTAATTGAAAAATATAATGTTAAATTACTTGATGAAGTTAAAGAAAAAGTTTTTTTCATTGATGAAAAACCAAAAATTTTAAATTTTAATTTGGCATGTAAAGTTATAGATGAAATTTCTGATTTAAATATTTTTGAAGTAGAAAAGGAAGTAAAAGAAAATAACAAAAAGTGGTTTTATTATAAAAAAATTGATATATGATAATATATACCCCATACATAAAAGGGGAATTTTTTTATAGCAAACCACTTGTAGGAATATAACTTTCATCTGGAGGATAAACATATTCATCATTAGGTTTTTCTATATTTTTTATTTCAATAACTTTTACAATAGCAGTATCACCATGGTAATCTCCTTTAGTAATTTCACCAGTAATTTGAACCCATGAATTATCAGAAAAATCTTTTGCCTTTTCATATTCACACAAAAATCCAACTATAACAGATTGATAATCAGAAGAAATAATCATATCCCTAGCCAAAACAAATTGATTATCATTAAAATCAATAGTTCTAAAAACATAACCAGAAAAGCTAAATTTAACTCCAACATAATCATCAATATTTTCATGAACAGCCTTTAAAACGTTAGTGTAATTTGTAGAAGTTAATGTTGCAACTTTATTTTTAGGCATACAAGTGTTATCATTTGAATTATTTGCACCTGTAAAAATTTTAAAAACTACTACAAACATAATTACAATTAAAAAAAGAGTCATACCAGTAAAAAAAGCTTTAAAAGTTTTACTTCCATTGATTTTAACATTATAAATAAACATATACACATCTCCAAACTAGTATTTTATTTAAATGTATGAAACTTTTTTTTATAATATGCTTGATAAAAATTGATTTTAGTGATATATTTACATAGTAAAATTGCATGGAGCAATTTAATATGCCAAAACTTTAGAAGGGATTGAATTTAAAATGAGTATATTTAACAAAATGTTCAAATCTTACAGTGAAAAAGAAGTAAAAAGAATAATGTCAACTGTAAATCAAATAAACTCTTTAGAGCCAGAAATAGAGAAATTAAGCGATAGTGAATTAAGAGCAAAAACAGAAATGTTTAAAAAACAAGTACAAGAAGAAGGAAAAAAATTAGAAGAAATATTACCAGAAGCATTTGCTGTAGTTAGAGAAGCATCAAAAAGAGTATTAGGAATGAGACACTTTGATGTTCAATTAATAGGTGGAATTATATTACATCAAGGTAGAATAGCTGAAATGAAAACAGGTGAAGGAAAAACATTAGTTGCAACATTACCTGTATATTTAAATGCTTTAGAAGGCAAAGGAGTACATGTAGTAACAGTAAATGACTACCTAGCAAAAAGAGACAGTGAATGGATGGGAAAATTATATAAATTCTTAGGACTTTCAGTAGGATTAGTTATATCTGGAATGGAGCCAAAAGAAAAGCAAGAAGCATATAATAGTGATGTAACATATGGAACAAACAACGAATTTGGATTTGACTATTTAAGAGACAATATGGTTATTTATGAAAACCAATTAGTCCAAAGAGGATTACATTATGCCATTGTCGATGAAATAGACAGTATTTTAATTGATGAGGCAAGAACACCACTTATCATATCAGGAAGAGCAAATGAATCTTCAGATTTATATAAAAGAGCAAACAATTTTGTAAAAAAATTAACACCAAAAGTAATAGTTGAAGAAGATGTAAAAGACTTTGAACAAGCAGAAGATAATGAAAAATATGATTATATAATTGACTTAAAAGCAAAATCTGCATCATTAACACAAAAAGGTATTAAAAAAGCAGAAGAAGCCTTTAACTTAGAAAACTTTAACGACTTAGAAAATTCAACACTAGTACACCATGTAAATCAAGCATTACGTGCACATGGAATTATGAAAAAAGACATTGACTATATAGTAAAAGATGGAGAAGTATTAATAGTTGATGAAAATACAGGTCGTATCATGTATGGAAGAAGATATAACAACGGATTACATCAAGCAATAGAAGCAAAAGAAAATGTAAAAATTGCAGATGAATCAAAAACATTAGCAACAATAACATTCCAAAACTTCTTTAAAATGTATGACAAATTATCTGGAATGACAGGTACAGCTATGACAGAAGAAGCAGAATTTGAAGAAATATACAAGCTAGACGTTATAGAAATACCAACTAACAAACCTATGATACGTAAAGATGAAAATGATGTTATATACAAAACTGAAAATGCTAAATATAGAGCAATAATAGAAAGTATAAAAGAAAGCAATAAAAAAGGACAACCAGTTTTAGTTGGTACTGTATCAATAGAGAAATCTGAAAAGCTAAGTAAATTACTAAGCCAAGAAGGAATAAAACATGAAGTATTAAATGCAAAATATCATGAAAAAGAAGCAGAAATAGTTGCACAAGCAGGAAAATTTGGAGCAGTTACAATAGCAACAAACATGGCAGGACGTGGAACAGACATTATGCTAGGAGGAAACAGTGAATTTTTAGCTAAAGAAGAAATGAGAAAAAATAAAGTTCCAGCAAAATTAATAGAAGAAGCAGACACATATTATGAAACTGATGATAAAGAAATACTAAATGCCAGAGAGAAATTTAGAAGTCTTGTAAAGAAATATAATGAGCAAATAGAAGAAGAAAAACAAAAAGTAATAGAAGCAGGAGGATTAAAAATAATTGGTACAGAAAGACATGAAGCAAGAAGAATTGATAACCAATTACGTGGACGTTCTGGACGTCAAGGAGATATAGGAGAGTCTAAATTCTATATATCATTAGATGATGACTTAATGAAAATCTTTGGTGGAGACATGATAACAAAAGTATATAATACTTTAGGTGCTGATGAAAGTATGCCAATAGAGTCTAAAATAATTTCAAATGCAGTAGAAAAAGCTCAAAAAAGAGTTGAAGGTAAAAACTTCAGTATTCGTAAAAATGTATTAAAATATGATGATGTTATGAATGCACAAAGAGAAATTATATATAGTGAAAGAAGAAAAGTTTTAGACGGAGAAAATATACATGATAGTATAATTTCTATGATGGAATTTGTAGCAGAAAATACTGTATATACATTTGTAGAAGGAGAACAACAAGAAGTAAATGTCGAATCTTTAAATACAGAAATAATCAATATTTTTGGATTTGATATGAGTAATTTCTTAAAAGAAAATAAAAACAACCCACAAGCTATTATAGAAGAAGTTAAGAAAAATGCGTTAGAAAAGTATGAGAAAAAAGAACAAGAAATTACATCAGAACAAATGAGAGAATTTGAAAGAGTTGTAATGCTAAAAGTAGTAGACGAAAAATGGATGGATCATATTGATAATATGGATGAATTAAAAAATGGTATAGGTCTACGTGGATATGGTCAACAAGATCCAGTTATGCAATATAGGCTTGAAGGTTTTGACATGTACGAGAAAATGAATACTGAAATAAAATATGATGTAACTAAAATTCTTATGAATTTACGTGAAAGCGGAGAGGCTAAGAGACAAGAAACTGTTAAGATTACAGGTGCAGCATTAGAAGCTATTCATAGTGTAGATGGTGGTGCAAAAATAGGAACTGATGTAGATAGAACTATACGTAATGAAGGACCTAAAATAGGAAGAAATGACCCTTGCCCATGTGGTTCGGGCAAAAAGTATAAGAACTGCCACGGAAAAAATGCTTAAATACCGAATTATAAGAGATTTAAAAAAAATAATAAAAAAGTTCGATTTGTTAGTAAAAATATAAATATATGAACAAAAAGTACTGAAAAAAAGGAATGTGGACATAGTATATATGTTGACATTTCTTTTTTGCTGTGTAAAAATATAAAAAATGGTAAATGATATTGATTTAGAAAATAAAATTATAAAAATTAATAAAACTGTATATTCAAAAATAAAAGATGATAAAGGTAGATGGTTTATAGGGACACCAAAAACAGAAGGAAGTTGTAGAGAAGTTTTTATATGCGATACTTTATATAAAATATTATATAATTATAAAGAAAAACAAAAATTATTAAAAAAGAAATATGGAAGAAAATATAAAAAATACGAATTAGAATCTATTAAAAACAAACATGGAAAAATAAATGAATATAAAATAGTTGAATGTAAATGCAAAAATTCAAAAAATATAGAAATGGTATTTACAAAGAATAATGGATTATATGTAGGAACAGATATTATAAAGTATCCTTTTAAAATAATACATAATGAACTTGGTATGAAAAATTGTAGATTTTATGATTTGAGGAGTAGTTTTGCAACTAGAACATTAAGAAATGGAGTAGAAATAAGAGATGTAGCAAATATTTTAGGACATACTAGAGTAGAAACAACTGAGAATTATTATATATTGAGTTCAGATAAGAATAAGAAAGAAGCAAATGATATATTGGAGCAAATAATACAGTCAAATGTTATAGATAAAATTATAAAATGTAAATTTTGAAAATTTATATTAACAATTGAATTTTTAATTATAATATGATATAATACAAATGTTCGTGAAATAGGAGGAATTTATTTGAATAATAATTTAATAAATAGTGAAAATGACATTAACAATATGTTTAATAATATTAAGGAATTAGTGATTAACAGTAGAAATAAAGTTTATAATGCGGTTAATACTGAAATGCTTAATTTGTATTGGAACATCGGAAAATCTATTATGGAAATACAACAAGGTGATGAAAGAGCTTCATATGGGGAAACTGTACTTGAAAAGTTATCTCAAAAATTAACAAATGAATTTGGAAAAGGGTTTTCTAAAAGAAATTTAGAAAGAATGAGAAAATTTTATATTTATTTTCCAATTGCGACAACAGTGTCGTCGCAATTGAGTTGGTCACATTATCTTGAATTAATTAAAGTTGAAGAAGAAGCAAAAAGAAAATTTTATATGAAAGAAACTATAAATTCAAGATGGAGTGTTCGTGAACTTCAAAGACAAATTGGCTCTTTATTATATGAAAGATTATTATTATCAGCTAATAAAGAAAAAGTATTAGAATTAGGAAAAGGTTTTATGTTTGTAGGTTCACAGGTCAGATTAACACTAGAAGAAGACCATTTTTATCCA
>CANRPI010000027.1 GCA_947632475.1 uncultured Clostridia bacterium
TTTATACCACAAGGTACAACTTGAGCTCCACTTCTTACTGCAAAAAAGGCAACCCCATCTTTTAGCTTTTCTCCCTTTTCTATACCATTTCTAGTACCTTCAGGAAATAATGCAATACAGCCCCCATCTTTTAAAGTTTTTAAAGATTGTTTTATTGCTGCTACATCTTTTTCATCTCTTTTTACATGTATAGCTTCAAATGCCCATCCTAAGAAATTAAAAAAAGGATTTTGTGCAAGTTCATCTTTAGCTAGAAATCTCATGTTTCTCTTAGCGGTGCATACCATTAATGGTGGATCTAAATAAGTTCTATGATTTCCACAAAATATTACAGGACCCTTTTTAGGTATATTTTCTAATCCAATAATTTTAGCTCTATAATAAATTTTACACCAAATATAAATTGCACCTCTAACAATCCATCTTACTATTATTTTAAATATTTTTTTTATCTTTTTCATATATTTCTCCCTCATTTCAAAAAAGTCTTATATTTCAAAGCATTCTCTATATTTTCCTTTTTTTAATTTCTTGTTTTTTCAATTATTTTTATTACTTTTTCAACTACTTCGTCTATTGTCATATTACTTGAATCTATATAAATTGCATCTTCAGCCTGCCTTAATGGTGCTATTTCTCTTTCAGTTTCTAATTTATGCCTTTGTTTTATGCTTTCTAATACCTCCTCATAAGTTATGTCTATTCCTTTTTCTTTATCTTGCTTATATCTTCTATTTGCTCTTTCTTCTACTGAAGCATCTAAATATATTTTTACATCAGCATCTGGAAATACCGTTGTTCCTATGTCTCTTCCTTCCATTATTATATTTGCTTTTTTGCCCATTTTTCTTTGTAATGGAGTCATTTTATCTCTAACACATTTTAATGCTGCAAATTTTGCTACACAGCCATCTACTTCTGGTGTTCTAATTTCAGATGTAACATCTCTACCGTTTAAAAATATTATTTCCTTTTCATCTTGCTTTTTCATTTCTATTTCAATATTTTCTAACATTTTTTCTACTTTTTCTATTTGAGTACTATTTATATTTTTTCTCAATGCTTCTAAAGCTACACACCTATACATCGCACCTGTATCAATATTTACTAAGTCCAATTTTTTTGCAACTAGTTTTGTAACTGTTCCTTTTCCACTTCCTGCTGGTCCATCAATTGCTACAACAAATGACATTTATTTTCCTCCTTTTTTACATATCTTTATTAAAAATCTTTTAATTCTCTTCATTCTCTTCAGGTACATATATATTTTTAGCAACTACCTCTAACTGCACAACATTCATTGCTGTCAATTTTTCTATTTCTTTTCTTGCTTTTTGTTTAAATTGATTTATCTCATCAATTACATTATATCCATAAACTACAGCTACTTCCATATATAATTTAGCACCTTCTCCATAGTTTTCTACTCTCGTTCTTAAAATTTTATGTATTGCTGGTGTTTGTAATGCTAAATATTCTAAAATTTGTCTAAATACTAAATCAGAAATTGTAAAGTTTCCCATATAACTAAATGTGGGTCTTATTATAGATTTTTCTGATATATATGGCTTTTTTCCCTTACCTTTTGATTTAAATATTTGAAGTGGGTCTAAAAGGTATCCTGAAAAGTCTTTTTTTATTTCAAAAGTTGGAACTGGTATAACATGTTTTCCTTCAGTTACTCTTATTCTTCTTGCTGTTTCCATTTCTTGCTCTGTTGCTACATCTGTTATATAAGTTGTATCTATTATTTCTGGCAAACCTAAATTTGATGCAATTTTTTCTACCATTCCATCTGATGTTCCAAGTATTAATATACTTTCTGGTTTATATTTTTTTAATGCATTTATTATTATATTTTTTTCATCTTCTTCATAAAATAGTGCCCTTTTTACTGTAGCAACTTTAGTTGACGCTTTTTTTGCTGATTCTCCTGCAATTACCTCATTGTCCTTTATAAGTAATCCATCATCTATTATAAAATTTATTCCTTTTTCACTTGCTACCATTTGTGCTCTATAACTCTTTCCTGTTCCTGATGGTCCGAACAAATGCATATACTTTTATTTTATCTGTAAATAAGTTGTTTAATTTCATTTTTAACTACATTCCTTTCTTAGCCTTAGAAAAAATTCAATTTTTATTCCTTTTGTGTTTTATATTAATTATTTTTTATATTTTTTCTTCTTAATTGTCCACATGCTGCATCTATGTCTGAACCTAGTTCTCTTCTAATTGTTGCAACTATTCCATGGTCATTCAAAAAATCTCTAAATTTTATTATATTTTCATTTGAGCTTTTATCAAATTTACCATTTTCAATTTTATTTATTGGTATTAAGTTTACGTGACATAACATTCCTTTTAATAACTTTACTAGTTCTTTTGCATCTTCTAAATTATCATTATTGTCTTTTGCTAATGCATATTCAAATGATATTCTTCTATTTGTCATTTTTATGTAGTCTTTACATGCTTTAATTAGTTCTTCTATTGGATATGTTTTATTTATTGGCATCATTTTACTTCTTTTTTCATTATTTGTAGCATGTAATGATATTGATAATGTGCATTGTATATTTTCTTCTGCTAATTTATAAATTTTAGGAACTAGTCCACTTGTTGATATACTTATGTGCCTTGCTCCTATGTTTAATCCTTTAGGATTATTTATAATTCTTATTGATGTAACTACATTATCATAGTTGTCTAAAGGCTCTCCAATTCCCATAAACACTACATTTGATATTTTAACTTGTGCATCTTGTTCTACTTTTAAAATTTGCTCTACAATTTCACCTGAACTTAAATTTCTTATAAAATTTATTCCAGTTGAAGCACAAAATTTGCATCCCATTTTACAACCAATTTGAGTTGATACACATATACTATATCCATGATGATAACTCATTAGTACTGTTTCTATCGCATTTCCATCTAACACATCAAATAAGTATTTTTTTGTACCATCTTTTGATTCTTGTTTTTTTAGTATTTTATAGTTACATATAGTATAGTTTTCTTCAAGTTTTTTTCTTAGTTCTATAGATAAATTTGTCATCTCTTCAAATTTTTCTACTTTGTCTATATATAACCATTTAAAAATTTGCTCTGCTCTATACTGTTTTTCTCCTATATTAATCATTTCTTGTTTTAGTTCATCTAAATTATAGTCTTTTATATTTTTCATTTTCTTATTCTGTCCCTTCATTTTTGTATGCTGTTATTTTATCATATTTTACATTAAAACTCAACAAATTTTAAATAATTAAAAATTTAAGACATTTTCATTTACGAGTCACAAAATTTTAAATAATTAAATTATATACATTAACATAGCCCATCTTCTGTAATTTCTTTAATGCTTTTCTACTTCTAAAACCAGAACTACAATATAACACAATTTCCTCTTCTTTATTTTTTAATGTTTGATAAATTTCTTTATTTATTTCATATTCAGGTATTGATATTGCTCCTTGGATATGTCCTTCTTTATATTCTTGTGGACTTCTAACATCTATTATAATTGCTCCTTCTTTTTGCTTTTTTTCTAATTGTTCTAATGTTATGTCTGTTTTTTCATTTCCTCTTATAGATTTTTTATTTATAAATTTAAATATTTTTTTAATCAATTTTCTCATTCCTTTTATAAAAATTTTATTTAATTTTCTAAAAATAGTTTTTATATTATAATATGCATATTTTCGATTTTTTTCTACTTAAATTTACATTTTTGTACCATCAAGAAAAATGTGCAACTTCAGACACTCTTGTTCTGAAGTTACACATTTTACATCATTATTAACAAAATTATTATTCCTAATATAATTCTATAATATCCAAATATCTTGAAATCATGTTTCTTTATATAATTCATTAAGAATTTTATAATAGCTATTGACACTGCAAATGAAACTATCATTCCTAGCAATAATATTATCAATTCAGAAGCAGTAAATACAAATCCAAACTTCACTAATTTTAGCAAACTTGCACCTAACATAGTTGGTATAGCTAAATAAAAAGTAAATTCTGCTGCATTTGGCCTTGATAATCCTATTAACAAACCTCCTATTATAGTTGCTCCTGACCTAGAAGTCCCTGGAAATATTGCTGCAAGTAATTGAAATATTCCTATTATAAATGCATCTTTATATGTAATTTGTGAATTTTTTTCTTTTGCATTTTTTCTTTGCTTTTTGTAATTTTCAATAATTATAAACGCAATTCCAAATACTATTAATGCAATTGCTATACAAAATGGATTATAAAATAATGCTTCAAAAACATCATCAAAAAGTAAGCCTATTATTGCTGCTGGTATACATCCAACAATTATTTTTCCCCATAAATTCATAATTTCTGAATCAAAATATGATAGTATTCCTGTTTTCTTTATAGCCTTTTTTTTGTTTTTAGTTATTGGCCATATCTTATCCCAATATAAAATCACTACTGCAAGTATTGCACCTAATTGTATTACTACTTGAAACATTGACCAAAATTCAGGTGATACTGTTTTGAATTTTACAAATTGCTCTACTAAAATTAAATGCCCTGTACTACTAATTGGTAACCACTCTGTTATTCCTTCTACTATTCCAAAAAGAATTGTTTTTAATATTTCTATTATCATTTTTTATATTAGTTAAAAACTAATATTCCTCCCTTCTTCTTTTAATATGTTATATATTGTTTCTTTTATAAATTCTGCTGTAGTAAATGGCGCTACTTTACCTGGTAATGCTAATGCCCATATTAATTTTACACCTTGCTTTTTAGCTGCTTCTCTATCAATTCCTCCGCGGATTTGATGCTAAGTCTATTAATAAACATTCTTTATTTACTTTTTCTATATGTTTTTTAGTAAGCACTAAGCTTGGTATTGTATTAATTATTATTTCATATTTGTGTAAGTTATTTTCTAACAATTCTATATTTTCTGCTTCATACCCATAGGCTTTTATCCATGCTAAATCTTCTTTTTTTCTTGCTGCACATGTTATTTTAGCTGATAATGCAGATAGCTTATTTGCTAATACTTTACCAATTCTCCCAAATCCTAATATTAAAATTTCACTTTTATGTATTATTTTTTCTGTATTTGCCATTGCTATTTCAATAGCTCCTTCAGCTGTCGAAATAGCGTTTAATATTGCTAGTTCTTCTTGTTCTAATATGTCTACTATCTTAATATTTTTTTCAATATTATTTAATTGCTTTGAAATTCCTCCAGCAATTAATATTTTGTTATTTGAATTATTAATTAAATTTTCTATTGATATTTTTCTTTCACTAAATGGTGTATTTATGTTTTTTTTGTCACTTGAAAATGGTATTGGTCCAATTACTATTTTTGTATTTTCATTTATTGCTTCATCTAATTTTTCACAGAATTTTATATTTTTTATGTCTTTTAGTTCTTCTGCCTTTTCTAGTCCATAAGTATATATCATATTTTCTTCTTGTGCAAGTATTTTTGCTAATTTTATAATCCTTAAATCTCCTCCTATTACTGAAAAGTTTATTGCCATTAAATCCCTCCTTTGCTTTTAATTATATGTTACTATTTTATTAATATTCGAAGGTTAAAAATTTAATTGATTTTTTTATTTTTTTGTGCTATAATTTTTATCACAAATCCTATAAAGGATAAAAATAAAATGTGATGAGCAGCAAAGGAGGCCTCTATGACACTTAGCAATTTGTATCAAAACAACTTCGACAGGAGTTTGTGGCAACTTACTAGTAAGCCCAATAATTTATATAAGCTTACTAATCTTCGGACTAATAAATCCGTTGAATTTAAAGCAGATCTCATAGGTTTCTGTCAGGTTCCTGGAAATTCTAACAGGTTCTTGATAAATGAATTTGTTAATATGAATTTGAGAAAAATCTCAGAAATAGTGGTTTATGATAGTATGTTTACTTCACTTTTTGAATTGTTTTATCGGAATTGTGTTCAAATAGATGATTTTTCAATAATAGTTGACCATTCCGAGCGAGTTGCAATTTAACATTACATTTTATGTAGGAGTCTAAAGGCAAAGAAGTCATTTGTTTTTTCAAATTTCTTCTTTGCCTTTTTATAATTATATTTTAACTCTATTCTTCCCTTTCATGCTGTTTTCTGTCATAATCTCTGTTATCATCATTTACATATACATCTTTATCAGCAATATTTCTTTTTAATAATTTAATATCATTATAACTTAAATTTCTCGTTAATTCACTCATTTCTTCTAAATGTTCTTTTGCAATTTTCTCCTTTTCTTGTAGCTTATTTCCATTTTCATTTTCCTGTCTTTCTTGCAAATTAAATGGAATTGAAATTCTTACCATAACAGGTATAAAAACAGGTTCATTTTTAATTTTTCTCACAATTCTTTTACTGTCTATATCAATTGCAAGATTTGCATATTTTATTGCAGTATCCTTATCACCTTTAAATAAATATATTTTTGATAATTCATAATATGCATCTGCTGAAAGTTCTTCATTTTCAACTGATTCCAAAAATTTTTTTTCAGCTTCCTCTATGTCTTTATATATTAAAGCAATTTCAGCCAAACAATACTTTGAATTGTATGACAAACTATTTAATTCAGCAGCTTTTTCATAACAAATTTTTGCACTTTGAAAATCATTTAACATTGTATAAACTAAACCTAAATTATAATTTAAATCAAAACTAAAACTATTATATTTTAAAGCTTCTTGATAAACATTTGCCGCTTCTTTATATTTTTGAGTTTGTATTAAAATCTCACCTAAAAGCTCTGAAGCTTCATACATATCAGGCTTTTTTTCTAAAAGATTATATAACATTTCAGAAGCCTCATCTTTTTTATCTAAATTATCTAAAAGTTTTGCAACTTTATAATATGACGAATAATCCTGTTTATTTAAGTCTATTGCTTGCACATACTCATCTATAGCTTTACGCATTCCACCTTCTTGCTCATAAACTTCTGCTAACATTTTATGTGCCTTATAATTACTTTGATTTTTCTCAATTAAAGTAATTAAAGCTTTTTTTGCTTTTTTGTTATCACCTAAAGCTATAAAAGCCTTTGCCTTAGCTGTATTTATTGCATCATAAAGATAAAAATTTTGCTTTTCTAATATCATTACAATTATTGGTATTACAATTGCAAATATATATTTCAAAATTAAAAATAATATATTCAATTTAATTTTAAATAGTACTTCTAAAAAATTAAGTGCTATTCCAATTGCTTGTATAAACAATATTACAACATAAGTTGTATCATTATTTTTTATCATTCTGAAAAACATATATACAAATATTGCAAAAGCAATAACTGTAAAAATTAGTTGTTCTATTATCATTTTGCATTTTGCTCCTTTTCTTTTATTTATGACATCTCTAAACTTTGACTATAAAGTTTTTGGTATATTTTATAATCTCTTAATATTTTTCTTACATAATTATTTGTTTCTTTATATGGAATATTTTCTATATCTGAGCCATCTGCTTTTATAATGTTTTTATTTATCCAATTGTCAACTGTGCCTGTTCCTGCATTATATGCAGCTAAAGCAACTTCTTTATTCCCATATTTTTCTAATAAAGTTGATATGTATTTTGTTCCTATATTTATGTTATTTGTAACATTTAATAATTCATTTGTTAAATCATTTGTATTTATTATTAAGTTGTTACTTCTTATTACATCTTTTGCAGTATTTTCCATCAATTGCATTAACCCTACTGCTCCTTTGTTTGAAACAGCGTCTTTATTGAAATTGCTTTCTGATTTTATTAATGCATATATTAAGTTTTCCTCTATTTCATAATCTTTAGCATATATTGATACTATTTCTTGGTATTTTTTTGGATATATTATTCTTAATATTTTATCTTTTGTAACTAATAGAAAAACAAATAATAATAAAATTATAGTAATAAATATGATTAGCTTTTTGTTTTTCAAATTTTTCTCTCCTTGTATAATATATTTAGGTTTTTAATTTTTAAGGTTACCTATAAACCTCAATAATTACTTTACAGTTATTACATATTTTTATTTACATTCATACCAGTTTTGTGCTTCTGATATTTCTGCAATTAATGGCACTTTTAAGTTTGCTGCTTCTTGCATTTTGGTTTTTAGTATTTCTTTTATTTCTTCTTTTTCTTGAATTGGCGCTTCTATCATCATTTCGTCATGTACTTGTAATACTATTTTTGATTTTAAACCTCTTTTATTTATTTCATTATATACTTTTATCATTGCTATTTTCATTATATCTGCTGCTGTTCCTTGTATTGGTGTATTCATTGCTGCTCTAGCTCCAAATTGCCTAACCATGTAATTGTTTGATTTTAGCTCTGGTATATATCTTCTTCTATGAAATAGCGTTTCTATATATCCCTGTTCTTTTGCTAATTCTGTTATGTCTGTCATAAATTTTTTTATTCCTGAATATTGCTCTAAATATTCTTCTATATATTGCTTTGCCTTTTTTCTTCCTATTGATAATTGCTCTGCTAAGCCAAAGTCACTTATTCCATATACTATTCCAAAGTTTACTGCTTTTGCTTCACTTCTTTGCTGTTTTGTTACTTCTTCTAATGGTATTTTAAATACTTTTGATGCAGCTTGTTTGTGAATATCTTGCCCTTCTTTAAATGCTTCTATCATGTGTTCATCTTCTGAGATTGCTGCTAATACTCTTAATTCTATTTGAGAATAGTCACTGTCTATATATACATTTCCTTCTGCAGGTTTAAATACTTTTCTTACTCTTTTTCCTAGTTCAAATCTTGTAGGAATATTTTGCAAATTTGGCTCTGTTGAGCTTATTCTTCCAGTTGCTGTTATTGTTTGATGAAAAAATGAGTGTATTCTTTTTGTTTTTGGATTTATATATGGTTTTAGTCCTTCTATATAAGTTGAATTTAATTTTGTTAATTGCCTATATTCTAAAATTTCTTCTATTATTGGGGCTTCTTTTCTTAACTTTTCTAAAACATCTACATCTGTTGAATATCCGTTTTTTGTCTTTTTTATTACTGGTAATTTCATTTTTTCGAAAAGTATTTCACCTAATTGTTTTGTTGAGTTTATGTTAAATTCTTGCCCTGCCATTTGGTAGATTTTTTCTGTTATTATTTGTATATTATTTGTTAGTTCTTCTCCAAATTTAGTTAGTTCTTCTTCATCTACTAACATTCCATTCCATTGCATGTCTGATAGTACTTCTATTGTTGGCATGTCTATGTCATTAAATAACTCTAAGCTATTTATTTCTTCCAATTTATTTAATAATATTTCTTGTAATTTTGAAATAGAATATGCATATAACATGTATTTTTCTTTATGATTTGATTTTTTTTCTTCTATATTGTCAAATAAATTTATTTGCTCAGTGTTATTTTCGTTTTCTTTTAAGTATTTATTTATGTCTATTTCCATGTATTGTTCTATTAAATTTTCTATTTGTAGCTTGTTATTAGTTGGATTTAGTATATATGCTGCAACTGATGCATCAAATTTTATGCCTTTTAAGGTTATTCCTTCTTGTTTTAATAATATATAGATATTTCCCAAATTTATGCTATTTTTTTCTATGTTGCTATCTTCAAATATTTCTTTAAATTCTTCTATATTTTGTATTTCTATAAAATAATTTTCATTTTGCTCTTTATTATATATTGCAATTCCTGTTATTTTTTCTTTTATTATTTTTTCAGGATTTTGATTTAATGCTGTTGCTATATAAAATGTTATTTTATTTTGATTTTTTATTATGTCTTTTATTTCTTGTATTGTTTTTTCACAGATTTTATATAGTTCTTTTGGTTCTTGACTAATTTGTGCTTTTTCATTTTGCATGTCTATGTTTAATAAGTTAAATCTTTCTATATATCTTTTAAAATTTAATTGTTTAAATATTTCTAGAACTTTTGGCTTGTCCCATTCTTCTAATTTAAAGTTTTCTAAAGTGTCATTAATTGGTACTTCTAAGTTTATTGTTCCAAGGGTTTTAGAAAGCATTGCTAATTCTTTATTTTCTGCTACTTTTTCTCTTTGCTTTCCTTTTAAGTCATCACTTCCATTTTCTATTTGATTGTATAAATTTTCTATTGACCCATATTTTTGTATTAATGTTAATGCTGTTTTTTCTCCGACTCCTGGTACTCCTGGAATGTTGTCAGATGTGTCTCCTTGCAATCCTTTTACATCTATTAGTTGTTTTGGTTCTAGTCCATATTTTTCTTTTATTTTTTCTTTGTTATATTCGTCTGTTTCTGTTTTTCCTGCTTTTGTGTGTGGAATTCTTATTGTTACTTTATCTGTTGCAAGTTGAAATGTATCTCTATCTCCTGAAAGTATTGTTACTTCTAAGCCTTGATTTTCTCCATATTTTGATAGTGTTCCTAATATGTCGTCTGCTTCATATCCTTCCATTTGTATTATATCTATGTTCATTGCTGTTAATACTTCTTTTATTATTGGCATTTGTTCTGCAAGTTCATCTGGCATTCCTTTTCTGTTTGCTTTATATCCTTCATATAGTTTATGTCTTGCAGTTGGAGCTTTTAAATCAAATGCTACTGCTATATATTCTGGCTTTATGTCTTCTAGTGTTTTAAATAGTATTGCTAAAAAACCATATACTGCATTTGTGTATTTTCCATCTTTTGTAGTTAACATTTTGCTTCCCATTATTCCATAAAATGCTCTATTCATTATGCTGTTGCCATCTATTAAAACTAATTTACTCAAAGTTATTCCTCCATTTTTATTTTGGTTTTTTATACTATATCACATTTTTGTTTTTTTATCCACATATCTACCAGATTTTATTGCTGCTCCATTTCATTTGCAATTTGACAAAAGTATTCTTCTATTTCTTCTACTGATGTTTCATTAGATATTGGCATTCTTATAAATACTGCTCTTCTTGGATATTTGTTGTTATATACTAATCTAAATGATTTTTCATCAAATCTTTTTTTATAATCATTATATTCATTTTCTTCTGTATGATATTTTACATAATACATTGAATATACTAACCATATACGTTTTTCAGATAATCTGTTTTGTAGTTCAAATATTTTTTCTTTATTAGAATTTGATAATTTGTCATAATTCATCATTATCCATGCATACCCTTTGCCGGCTACTGTAAAGTTTGGTCCAAAAAGATGAAATTTGTCGTCTAATTTTAGGTCTTCTCTCTCTATTCTTTTTTGCCCTTTCTTTAATAAATTCTTTCTGTTTGCACTACTCATATTTGTTTCTATGTTTTTGTTTTTGAATATTTTGCATGCTTTTTTTAACGGTTCTTCTATTATTTTGTCTATTAATTCATCTGCATTGTCAGTATTTAATAAGTTTTTCCCAATTTTTCCTATTGGTTTTATTTCTTCTACTAACATCTTTTTATTCCCCTCTCCATTACTAAATTTGCCGCGATTTTTATATTTTGATTTTAACATATGATGACTAATTATCTTTTAATTCCTTTGTTTTATGTATTATTTTCTAGTACCATATCTTCCCTCCTTTATATCTTTTTCTATTTTTGATTTGTACCTTTCTTCTTCAGAAAAAACGCATCCACAATATTTTTGCATATACAACCCTAAACTTCTTGCTTTATTTTGACCTTCTCTAAAACCTACTCTAAAATCTCTATATAAAAAATCTAATCCATACCTTTTTGCCATCTTATTTGCAACTTCAATTATAACATCATGTTTTTGATAAGGGCTAACAAGCAAAGTTGTAGAAAAAGCATCATAACCATTTTCTTTAGCAAACTTTGCAGTTTGTTCTAGTCTTACAGGGTAACAATAATTACTACATCTATTTTCTAAATCATTTATAACGTTTTTGCAAAAATATCTTAAGCCATAATTTTCTTCAAAAATAGCCTTTACATTTATACTAGCTGTATAATCTTTTAATGTGTCTCTTCTAGCTTTATATTCCATATACGGATGAATATTAGGGTTAAACCAATAAACAGTTGGCTCTATTCCTTCATTTCTTAACGAGTCTATACAATATACACTACATGGTGCACAGCATGTATGTAATAATAAATTCATAAATGTTCTTCCTTTCTTACTTCATTAAATGTTATCTTCATAACTATATCCTAAATGCTGATATGCTGGTGCTAATACTTGTCTACCCCTTAAGGTTCTTGCAATAAAACCAATTTGAATTAAATATGGCTCATATACATCTTCAATAGTATCTAATTCTTCTCCAATTGTTGCCGCTAAAGCTTCTATTCCAACTGGTCTTCCACTATATTGAACAATCATTGTTTCAAGTATTCTTCTATCTATTTCATCTAATCCTAACTCATCAATTTCAAGTTTATTTAAGGCTAGTTTTGCAATTTTTAAAGTTATTTTTCCATCACCTAAAACTATAGCATAGTCTCTTACTCTTTTTAAAAGCCTATTTGCTATTCTTGGCGTTCCTCTTGACCTTCTAGCAATTTCTATTGTAGCATTTTCATCTATTTCTATTTCTAATATTTTACTTGACCTTTTTACTATTGTGGATAAATCTTCTACTGAATATAGTTCTAATCTGTGTACTATTCCAAATCTATCACGAAGTGGAGTTGTTAGGCTTCCTGCTTTTGTAGTTGCTCCTATTAATGTAAATTTTGGTAAATCTATTCTTATTGATTTTGCACTTGGTCCTTTTCCTATTACTATGTCCAAAGTATAATCTTCTAATGCTGGGTACAATATTTCTTCAACTGTTTTGCTTAATCTATGAATTTCATCTATAAACAATATATCAAATTCTGAAAGACTTGTAAGAATTGCAGCTAAATCCCCTGGCTTTTCTATTGCTGGTCCTGATGTTATTTTTATGTTTGAATTCATTTCATTGGCAATTATGTTTGATAATGTGGTTTTGCCTAATCCTGGTGGTCCATAAAATAAGCAATGGTCTAGTGCTTCTTTTCTTTTTTTTGCTGATTCTATGTATATTTTCATATTTTCTTTAACTTTTGTCTGCCCAATATATTCTTCTAAATTTTTTGGCCTTAAAGAATTTTCAAATCTTTCTTCATTTTTATTTTCTATCCCAGGACTTAATATTCTTTCTTCTTCCAAATGCTTCACCCCCCTATTTGTTTTAGCGTTTTAATAAATTATTAATAATTACTGAATTTGATATTTCTAATTCTCTTGTCATATAACTATAATATTTATCTAATTTTTCTTTAATTTCTCTTTCTTTTTCTCCTAGATTTTCATTGCTTATTTCAATTAATTTTCCACTTTCTATATCATACCAGTTTTCATCATAATAATATTTATCTGTTATTATTCTTTGATTGTTTAAAATAACAAAATCTTTTTTATTAAACATGTTTGTTCCTAAAGAAAATCCATCTTCTATGTTGCATAAATATGCAAGTGTTGGTTTTATATCTACTTTGCTTACTGGCTTTTCTATTTTTAGGCTTTTAACTCCTGGTATTTTCATTCCACATAATACTCTTGCATAATTTAATTTTAAGTCTACGTCTGTTATATCTGAATCTAAATAACTAAGAAAATCTTTCATGTTTTCGTCATACATTGGTAAACCATTATGGTCTCCATATAATATGATTGCTGTGTTATCATATAATCCTTCTGCTTTTAGTTTTTCTATAAATACTCCAAAAGCATAGTCTGCATAATTTACAGCTTCTATGTAGTTTCCAAAATATGTGTCTTTATATTTTCCTACATCAACTGTAACTTTTGATTCATCTTGTAACCCTTCTAACTCAAAAGGTGTATGTGATGATGCAGATACTATAAATGAAAAGAATGGCTTTTCATAGTTTTTCATTTTTTCTATTGTTTGGTTATATATTATTTCGTCTGATAAATATCCATTTATGTATTCAGTGTCATCAAATTTGTCTTTTAATTCTATATCATCTACTGCCATTCTTGAATAGACATTTCCTCTGTTCCAAAAGTATGCATCATTTCCATGTACATATGATGTGTGATAGTTTGCATTTTTAAATATTTTAAAAATGTCGTCATATGTATTTGTATAGTGCTTGCTAAATGCCATTCCATTTTCCATTGGATATAAAGATGTTAATGTGCTGTGTTCTGAATCTGCTGTGGTTGAATAACTTTGCATATACATATTGCTAATTTCAATATTTTCAGCTAAAAATTTGTTTAAGTTTGGTGTGATTGGTGTATTATTTATTTGTTTATTTAATACAAATTCTTGCACAGATTCTAGTTGTAGTACTATTACATTTTTTCCTTCCAAAATTCCTTTTAAATTTTTTTCTGTTTCTCCATATTCAGTTTCATATTCAGATTTTAATTCATTGTATGCTTTTATCATTTCATCATAGTTTTTGTATTTTACTTTCTTTTTTATGTTTAATGCATTTTCAAAATCATATATATGATAACCAAAAATAGTTGCTTCTCTTATTTGTTGGTCTTTATTATAGACTTTTTCACTTGCAATATCTATGTAGTTTTTCTTTACAAATATGCATCCTATTACTATAACTACAAATGTTACAATTCTTAATATTAATTTGGCTCTTGAACCTATTTTTCTTTTTTCTATTTTTGTATGTATTACTAGAATTATTAATAATATTATGTCTACAAAATATAATATATGGCTTAATTTTAGAAGTTCTGGAATTGTTCCTGCAATTTCATCTCCATATTGAAGGTTTGTAATTTGTGAGACTGATAGAACATTGTTTGAATATCTATAATAAACGTTGTCTCCAAATAATATTAAGCTTATTAATAAGTCCACTATTATTGATGCTATTACTCTTGCCCTATTTGTTAGCAAACATAACATGCAAACTATAATTGTTATAAAGCCTATTGTTCCTAAAACTGTTTCTATTGGCAAACTTTGTGGTATTGCAATAGAATTATAATATAGTAATATACATTTTAAGAATATTAATACACCTACTGTTATTGGAAAAATTATTGAATTTACTGCTTTTTTTACTTTATCTATTTTTTCTTGATTTGTCACTTTTTTCTCCTTTTATTTTTAATTTTTATTTATAAAATCTTCAATGATTTTTAGCATTTTTTCATTTCCTAATTTGTACTTTTTGGGTATAAAATTTTTGCTTTTTATTATTGCTTGTTTTAGTTCTTCTACTCCATTTATTCCTATTATAGCACCTTTTTTGTTAAATAACTCTACTATTTCTTTTTGGTGATTGTTTACATGTTCTGAATATTTATGAAGTCTTGGTACTGCTATTACTTTTTTTCCTTTTTCTATTGATGTTATTATTGAGCCTACTCCTCCATGTGTTATTATTAGTTCTGCTTGTTCTTGATATTTTTCTAGCTCTTCTTTTGATATTAATGTAAGTATTTTCATTTTTTCTGATTCATATTTTGTGTACCCTGCTTGAACTATTACTTCTTCATTTATTACTTTTTCATCTATTAGTTTTTCTATTTCTTCTAATAACCTGTGAAAACTGTTATTTTGTGTTCCTAGTAATACTAATATCATTTTAGCTCGTACCTCCTTATGCTAAATTTTTATGTTTAATTAATATATAGAACCTCCATATACTGCCTTTGGATATAATTTTAGCATTTCTTCCCATTGCACTATAAATAAGTCTGCAATTGGATATATTAGTCTTCCTGTTGCAGTTTTTTTGCTTGTGTTTGCAAATGTTTCTATATATATTATTTTACTTCTAAATATTTTTCCTAAGTAACACATTGGCCCTGCTGTGTGTGTTCCTGTTGTTATTATTATTTTTGGCCTTATTTTTATATAATAGTATACTGTTTTTATGCATAAATATAAATATTTGAATATGTATGTAAATAGTTTTGCTCTTGTTCCATATGGTAAAAAGCTTATTTTTTCTCCATATTTTTCTTTTAATGATTCGTTTGCTTTGTCTTTTTCGGTTATTATATAATAGTCATATTTTTTAAATAATGGCTCTAACTGCAATAATTCGTTTAAATGCCCTCCTGTGCTTGATATGAATAGTACTTTTTTCATTTTTTTTGACTTATGTATTTTTACATAAGTTCTCCTTTCTTTTCTTTTTTCCTTATATTGTATATTATAACATTTATTGATTTTTTTCAATGTTTTGGGTTAATTTATTACAAGATTTTAAAAAATGTATGCAAAGTGTTAATTCTTATTTGTTTAACACTTTGTATACTTTTTCTTATTGGTAGTTGTTTTTATATTTCTACGTCAGGCAAGGTCACATTTTGAAGTGTTACTCACACACGAGTACCGTACGGAAGCCAAAGTAGTACAAAGGATCGCCAATGGTCCCGAAGAAAGCGAACGCTCCAGCATCGGCTCCATTGCTACAACGGCCTCCACGTACAAAGAACGGAAGATCGGTGACCACAAAGTAAGAGTCGTCTCCATGCCAGCTAGTAGTGCCTGCGTATCCAGTAGATGTTTCTAATATTGCGTCTCCATATCCATAATTTGATTCTAATGTACTAGCATTTTTATATGCTTCTCCATTTTTTTGTTGAACATCACTTGTGTCAAATGGATATACGGTTGAATATTTGGTACTTAATGTTTTATATCCTTCTGTATCTTTATTAAAAGTTGCTACTAGTGGGAATGATACTGTTGTTAAACCATATGTCTTTAAATTTTCATGTCCGTTTGTTATATATCCTGCTACTCTTTCCCATGCTCCTCCACTTATATCATATACTCCATATGCATTTCCAGTTGTGCTTTGATTTACATTTGTGGTTGCAGTCGCATCTTTTGAGCCACCTGTATAATATTCTGAACTACTATTTCTTGTTATTTCTGTTCCATTTCTTCCGTATTGGCTATGTGTTAAGTATGCTACTGCTCCCCATTCACTATTTTTCATTAAGTGACTTTCTTTACTTCTATCATAATTATAACTATTGTCATATGATTTTGCTATACTTATGAATCTCCATGATGAGATTCTTGGTTTACTTACTGCTCTTATTGTACTTGATATTGCTTTATCTCCTATTGTATCTCCATCATTACTACCGGTTAATGTTTCTGGTTTCCACTCTGATTCTTCATTATCTCTTTTTTCCATACCCATTTCATATTTTGCTACCCATATTCCTGAGATTTCACTATCCCATTCGCCATTTTTATAATTATTGCTACTTCCATTTTTGAATGCTGGGTGTACTTTATAGTCTGTTGTATCTGCTTCTGTTACTGTTGTTGGTATGAATTTTACTTCTATTTTTCCTGCTGCTTCTTCCCCTGTTTTAGCTGTTAACTTATATTCATATCTTGGTATCCATACCC
>CANRPI010000028.1 GCA_947632475.1 uncultured Clostridia bacterium
ATTTTATCACAAAGAAGTTCTATTTGTGTTTTATCTACTAAATTTATTGCGAAAAATTTTTATTCCTCAATGCTGTATAATTTATTGTATAAATATTTCATATATGTATATACTGAATTTGCCCAGTTTTTATCTGTTGCATATCTTGTATTTACTCCTTTTAAAGTTGCTCCATTATAATATTTTCCTGATGCCGTTTCTCCTCCATATATGCTTGTACCACTTGGATTTAAATAGTATTTTACAAATACTCTAGCAATTAAGTCTATGCATTCTGAGTAGTTGGAAAAGTTGTAAGCACTGTTGTATGGACTTGAGTCATATGCTCCATATCCAAATAAATTATTTTTTTCTTTGCATATTTTTGATGTTCCCCATCCACTTTCATGTATTCCTACTGATGCTACAAATATTCCATTTATGTTGTATTGTTTTTCTATGTAATAAAAATATTGTGCATTGTTTTCAAATATTTTGTTTACATCTTTTGAGTCTGATAAGACTTTTTTGAATTGTTCTAGTGTTAACCCACTTGGTTTGTTTAATTGCATATTTATATCTAAGTTGTTTGTTAATTGTGTTTTGCTTTTTTGACTTTCTTGTGAATTTTCTTCATTTTGTATGTTATTGTTTATGTAAGTTGTTGCTTCTGTTTTTACATATCCTACTGTACTTCCTGATATTATTTTATACCATGCACCTTGAATTTCTGTTACTTTTAATTCATCTCCACTTTTTAGAGTTGCTATTTTTTGTGATTGTTCATTTGCTTCTATCATTACTGATAGTCTGTCTGAAGTTACATATACTGTATCTCCAATTTTTACTTTATAATTGCTTGTGTAATTTGCAGTTCCTACTTCTACAATTTTATTTACTGAGGCTTTTGTGATTTTACTAGATATTTGTTCTTCTGAAATTAATTCTCCATTTTCATATATGTGTTTTATTGTTACTTTTTGCTTTCCTTCTCTTCCTTCTTGCGCTACTTGTAACATTCCTTTTGGTAAACTGGCATTGCTTCTATAAGTTGTCATATATTCTAAATCTATTTCTTCAGTTGTAAATTCTTCTTTTTGATTTTGTTTGTAATTTTCTTCTATTATTTTTTGTATATCTATTTCTTTTGCATTACTTATTTTTGTATTTGTTGCTTCACTACTTGTAGTTTGGGTTGCATATACTTTGTTTTCTGTAAAATAATAGTTATAAAATATTATACTATATATTATTCCTAATAAAAACGCAAAAAATGTTATACATTTTTTTAGTGTTATTTTTAAATGTATACTTTTTCTTTCTTTTGTTTTCATATTATCTCCCTCATTTGTTTTATTTATCTATTACTATTTTACTATACCAATAGCAAAAAATCAAGGATTTTTTAATTTATGCCACGAAAGCGTTTCTTAATGGCACAAATGTGCTATTAAGAACGTTTTCGTGGCAATTTTACATTTTCATATTATCTCCATATCTTTTAACTTTTTGAGTAGTTGTTTTTTCAAATTCTTTATCTCGTACTATAAAGTTTCTGATATGCTTATAATTTGGTAGTTTTTTGTTAACACTTGAGACTACATCAGAAATAATTTTAAAAATTTCTTCTTTTGTTGGTACAGAGCCTTTTAGATATTCTGTTATGGCTTCAAGATTTGGATATATTTGGGCATTTATATATGTTTCATCATCATTTTCTTTTTGAATTCCAAGTACTAAAGATTCTGTTATTAATGGGCTGTCGTTTAAATAATATTCAACTTCTTCTGGATATATATTTTTTCCATTTTTGGTAACAATTACACTTTTGCATCTTCCAGTTATATATAAGTAACCATTTTCATCTATTTTTCCTAAGTCTCCTGTATGAAACCACCCATCAATTATAGTTTGTTTTGTTTTTTCTTCGTCTTTATAATAACCAAGCATAACATTTGGTCCTTGAACTATTATTTCTCCAATTCCTTCTTCATTAGGTTTGTCTATTTTGTATTTAACATTTGGTATAGGTAAACCTGCACTGTCATCTTTTTGGAAAAAGTCAGTGTTTCCTGCAACTAATGGAGAACATTCTGTTAAGCCATATCCTTGTAATGTGTTTAAATTTAAGTCTCTAAAGTCAGATAATATAATTGGATTTGCAGCTGCTGCTCCAACTATAAATAGACGAAGTCTGCCTCCTAGAGTATTTTTTACTTTTGCTTTGACTACTTTTTTTATTATGAATGGTAACCCTGAAAATGGATTTCCATTTTCTTTTCTGTATTTTTCTGGTAATGATTTGTTCATATTTTTTGTGATGTTTTTATGTAATTTTTCAAGTAGTAATGGAACACACAAAATTACAGAAGGATGGAATTCTTGCATATTTTTAGCGATGTATCTTAATCCTTCACAGTGACATATTGATGCTCCACTATATATTGGTAATAAAAATCCTAAAGTGCATTCATATGTATGATGAAGTGGTAAAATTGAAAAAAATAAGTCACTTCTTTTTACTTTTACAATTCCATATGTAGATAGTATATTTGAACATATATTTCTTTGTGATAAACATACACCTTTTGCATTTCCAGTTGTACCTGAGGTAAATAATAAAATTCTAAGTTCATCTGGATTTATTTCTATATTGTCAAATTCTTTAAATCCTTTTTCATATAGTTTTTTTCCATCTTCTATTAATTTATTAAAAGAGTTTTCTCCATCAAAAGGTACAAAATAAATATCTTTGTTAGAAATCTCTGATTTTTCTTCCATAATCGGAGATAAGTTCTTTTTATCACCTAAGATGCAACTTGCTTCAGAAACATTTATAAAGTTAATTACATCTCTTGTATGAAGTTCTTTGTCTATTGGAACAACAATTCCAACAATTGATGCAGCTAAATATGCTACACACCACTCATAGCTATTTTTTCCAATAACAGCTATTTTTTTGTTTAGATATCCTTTATCCATTAGGCTAGTGCCAAGTGATACAACATCTGTTTTAAATTCTTCATAAGTGGTTGAGTAAATTTTTCCTTGTTCATCTTTTCTTCTAAATGCTGTTCTTGAACGGTAAATATCTCCTGAGCGATAAAGCATTTGTTTGAAATTTGTGACTTCATCTGTTTTGTGATATTTTTTTTCTAACTTTTCTGCAACTGTCATATTATCACCCTTTCTCTGGAATGACTATAAATTTATTTATATCTATAAAAATTAAAATTTGTATCTTTTCTTATTGAAAATCCACCATTGTATATAGAATTTCCATTGCTATCTTCTAAAGGTATATCTAAAAATATGCTACATTTAAATTCTTGGTCTAAATTATTTACAATATATATATCAAAGGAAACTTTACATGCAATGTCTTGTAAATTTACGTTGCATCTTTGTAATAAGGAACCATCATATGTAATTGGAACTGTTGTATCAAGTATAGTGTAGTCTGTTTTTATATTGCTGTTTACATAACTTAGTGTTATAGGGTTTGCTAAGTTGTTATATAAAGTTGCTTTGTTTAAATCTGTTTCATCTTCTGATGATATATTGAATTCTAATTTTTCATTAATTACATTTTCGTCAATTATGTCACTTTTTGCAAAGTTTGATAGGCTTTTGAAATATAATTTTGGCTCTCCTGCAGCTGGTGGAGCATAAAAATTTATATTATTAATATATACTTTTTTGAATGTATTTTCTAAATTTTTTTCTTCTGATGAATTATCAAAAAATAAAGCTATGTCTGTAAACTGATATAAGTTTTCTATTGTAAAGTTACTGCTTGCTATATTTTTGTTTTTTACGTCACAATTGCTAAACAGTAAGATTTCATCAATCTTAAATATTGTTTCTTTATTTTTGTCTGCAAATGAAAAAACTGTATTTTCAAAATTTTTCTTTAATACATATTTGTTTATAAGCAAATATGATAAATATAATACAAATATTAGTAAAATGATTGCTATTATAGTTAAAATCATTTTTTTCTTTTTTAAACTCATTATATTACCTCCCTAATATTATGCTTATATAATATTATAAATTTTGAAGAAAATCAAGGGCGAAAAATGTAGAGTTTTAAATATGCCATTTAAAAGTAGCCTCATAGTACAAATGTGCTACCTAAAAAAGTCCTAAAGTGGCACAAATGTGCCACTAAGAAGCATCTTTGTGGCACACTACAATTTTTTCGTCCTTTACAGTTATTGTTTTTAATTTATTTTTCTCTAAATTTCCTTCTAGAATCTCTTCTGCTAATACATCTTCTAAAACATTTTGGATTGTTCTTCTTAAAGGTCTTGCACCAAAATTCTTGTCTATTCCTTTGCTTGCAATTAGTTGTTTTACAGATTTGTCTAGTTCTATTTTTATTTTTTTGTCTGATAGTCTTTGCACTACTTCATCTAGCATTATGTCTATAATTTTACTTATTTCATCATCTGTTAGTTTATGGAATACTATTATTTCATCTATACGATTTATAAATTCTGGTCTTAGTTCTCTTTTTAGTGCTTCCATAACTTCTTTTTTGGTTTCTTCATATTCTCTTTTTTCTTTGCTTTCTTGCTCTGTACCTTCTTTATTTGTTATTGCAGTAAATCCTAATGATTTTTTGTCTGTTATTAGCCTTGCTCCTATGTTTGATGTCATTATTATTACTGTATTTTTGAAGTTGACTGTTCTTCCTTGTGAGTCTGTTAGTCTACCATCTTCTAATATTTGTAATAACATGTTCATTACGTCTGGATGAGCTTTTTCGATTTCATCAAATAGTATTACTGAATATGGTTTTCTTCTTATTTTTTCTGTTAGTTGTCCACCTTCGTCAAATCCTACATATCCTGGAGGTGAACCTATTAGTTTTGATACAGAATGTGGTTCCATGTATTCTGACATGTCAATTCTTATCATTGAGTTTTCGTCTCCAAATAGACTTTCTGCTAATGCTTTTGAAAGTTCGGTTTTTCCAACTCCAGTTGGTCCTAAGAATAAGAATGAACCTATTGGACGTTTTGGGTCTTTTAGACCTACTCTTCCTCTTCTTATTGCTTTTGCTACTGCTTCTACTGCTTCGTTTTGACCAATTACTCTTTTGTGTAAATTTTCTTCTAAGTGTTTTAGTCTTTCATTTTCGTCTTCTGTAATTTTGTTTGCTGGAATTCCTGTCCAGTTTGATATTACTTCTGCTATATTTTCTTCTGATATATTTGTTATTTGTTTGTTTTTCTTGTTTTTCCACTTCTTTTGCTCTTTTTCATATTTTTCTTTTAGTTCTTTTTGCTTATCTCTTAGTGTTGCTGCTTTTTCAAACTTTTGATTTCTAACTGCTTCTTCTTTGTTTTTTTCTGTTTCTTCTATTTCTTCTTCTAATTCTTTTAAGTCTTCTGGCTCTGTATATGTTTGGAGTTTTGCTCTTGATGCCGCTTCATCTATTAAATCTATTGCTTTGTCTGGCAAAAATCTGTCATTTATATATCTTGTAGACATTGATACAGCTGCTTCAATTGCTTCGTCACTAATTTTTACTCCATGATGTGCTTCATATTTGTCCCTTATTCCTTTTAATATTTTTATTGTGTCTTTTTCACTTGGTTCGTTAACAGTTACAGGACTAAATCTTCTTTCTAATGCTGCATCTTTTTCAATAAATTTTCTGTATTCATTTAAAGTTGTAGCACCAACTAATTGGATTTCCCCTCTTGCTAGTAAAGGTTTTAAAATATTTGCTGCATCTATTGCTCCTTCTGCTGCACCTGCTCCAACGATTGTATGAATTTCATCTATAAATAGAATTATATCTCCTACTTTTTTTACTTCTTCTAATGCCTTTTTTATTCTTTCTTCAAAGTCTCCTCTATATTTTGCTCCTGCTACCATACTTGATATATCCATTGTTACTACTCTTTTGTCTTTTAATATTTCTGGTATATCTCCTGTAACTATTTTTTGAGCTAGTCCTTCAACTACTGCTGTTTTACCTACTCCTGGTTCTCCTATTAAACATGGATTGTTTTTGGTTCTTCTAGATAAAATTTGTACTACTCTTTCAATTTCTTCTTTTCTTCCTACTATTGGATCTAGTTTTCCTTCTATTGCTTTTTTTGTTAAATCTTCTCCAAATTGATTTAGTGTTGGTGTTTGATTATAACTTCCATTTTTCCTTTCTGTTTTTGTGCTTCTTTCACTTCCTGAAAAATCTTCTCCTTCATTTATTACTTTGATTATTTCATTAAATAATTTTTGAATACTTACATCAAGTTCAAGCAAAATTCTATAAGCAATACTATCTCCCTCTCTTAGTAGCCCTATTAATAAATGTTCTGTTCCAATATAGTCATATGCTAATTTTTTAGCTTCTATAAAGGCATTTTCTATTACTCTTTTTGTTCTTGGTGTAAATCCTAAAGTTTCGTTTGTAGGTGTTTCTCTTCCTACTAATTCTACAATTTTGTCTGCTATTGCATCTGCAAAAACTTCCTGATTTTCTAAAACTTTTGAAGCTATTCCGCTTCCTTCTTTGGCTAATCCATATAAAATATGCTCAGTTCCTATATAACTATGTCCTAGTTCTATAGCTATTTCATTTGCATATTCTATAGCTTTCTTAGCTCTATTTGTAAATTTGTATGTCATTTTACTTTCTCCTTTCCTTATATGGCGGTCTTTATATTTTACTTTCTCCTTTCATTATACGGCGGTCTTTATTTCTCATTTATTATTTCTTTTATTACTTCAGCTCTTTTTATATCACGCTCTATTGCATCATATTGTTGACCTATCCTTTTTTGTAAGTTTGCTGGCTTAGTATATAGATATAACTGCTTTACTTTTAGGTCTGTTAATTCTTTTAAAATTCCTAAATCTGTTCCTAACTTTATATCTGATAGTAGTTCTCTTGATTCGTCATATGATATTCTTCTGCAATTTGAAAATAAGCCATAACTTCTATATATTAAGTCTTCTAAAGCAAGTTCATCTTTTGTTAGCAATTTTCTTGCTTTTCTTTCTTGTTCTACTATTTTTTCAACTATAATTTTTAAGTTGTTTACTATTTCTTTTTCTGTAATTCCTAAAGTTTGCTTATTAGAAATTTGATACATATCTCCTGCCATTTCTGTGTTTTCGCCATAAATTCCTCTTATATTCATTCCAAAATTATTTATTGCATCTAATATTTTTCTAGTATTTTTTGTTTTTGCAAGAGCTGGTAAATGTACCATTACACTTGCTCTCATTCCTGTTCCTACATTACTTGGACAAGCTGTTAGATATCCATATTTTTTACTTACACAATATCCTAGATTTTCTTCTATTTTTTGGTCTAGTTCTATTGCTAAATTTAATGTACTTTCTAACTCTAGTCCTTGACTAAATACTTGTATTCTTAAATGATCTTCTTCTCCTATCATTATGCAAATGTTTTCTTCATCATTTATTAAAATACTTCCTGTATCATTTGATTTTAATATAAAGTCTGGACTTATTAGATTTTTTTCTACTAAAGACATTTTTGTTATATCGTCCATATCTTTTAGCTTGAAAAATTTTAAGCCATATCCTATATTTTTTAAATTTTCTTGTACTTTATTTTCTAATGCTTCTATTTCTTCTTTTTTTGTTAAATTAAATTTGAATCCGTTTATGTTTCTTGCAAATCTAATTCTTGTACTTACTACTACATCTGAATCTTGACTATCTTGCAAATACCAATTCATTTATCTTCATCCCTTTCTAGGCATAAATTTTTTAAAAAACTTTTAAGTCTTTTTATATTTTTGCCTTTTTTTATTTCTTATTATTTATCTTTTTTATTTCATCTCTTATTTTGGCTGCATCTTCATATCTTTCTTCTTGTATTGCTTGTTTTAAGTCTAATTGTAATTTTTCTACTTTATCATCTTTTGTTTCTGTTTTATTTTCGCTCTTTTCTTCTTTGTTTTCACTATTTTTTATTACTTTATTGTCTAATACTTTTCCAATTCTTCCTACATGTGTATTTGCTCCTTGTATTTTTTTTATTATTGGATTTAATTTGCTTTCAAATACTTCATAACAATTACTACATCCTAATTTTCCAGTATTTGCAATATCATCAAATGTATATCCACATTGGTCACATTTTAAAGTTTTTAATTCATCTATCATTGGCATGAATTCTGGCTCTAAAATATCATCCATAAATCCTCCAAAGAAACTTGAAAAGTCTATTGGCATGCTGAAATCCATTTTATCAATTCCTAATTTTCTACTGCATTCTTCACATAAATTTAGTTCTCTTGTCTTTCCATTTATGTTTTCTGAGTATTTAATATTTGCTTCTCTTTTTTTGCAATTATCACATAACATTTTATATTCCTCCTTTAATTTTATTCTATGTTTATTAACATATTTTTTAATATCCTTGCTCTTACTTTGTCTCTTATTCCTTTTGGCAAGGCTAATACATTGTCACTTGTTGCTACTTTTAATAGTTTTGCTTCTTGTTTTGTTATTATTTTATAAGTTAAGAAGTCACTTATTAATATTTCTACTTCTCCTGCTGTTATTTCATTTTCTATATTATTTATGATATGCATGATGTATTCTGATTTTGTATTGTTTACTTTTTTTATTGTTATATGTCCTCCACCTCCTCGCCTGCTTTCTACATAATATCCTTGCGATGGCTTAAATCTGGTTGATATTACATAGTTTATTTGTGATGGTACACAATTAAATTGTTCTGCTAATTCGTTTCTTTGTATTTCTATTGCTTCATTTCCTTCTTCAAATAATTCTTTTATAAATTCTTCTATTATGTCAGATATACGCATTTCCTCACCCCTTTGTTTATTGCTTTTGACTTTCTTTGACTTTCAATATTATTATACTACGTTACTTTATTTTTTCAAAGACATTTTTTGACCTTCTTTGACTTTTGTTTTTACTTTTTTCTTTGTAATCTCTTTTTTTCTAATTTTTTCTCACTTTTTTATTTGTTTTCATCATTTTTCTTTGTTATGTTTTCTAATCTTTCAACTTTCTTCTTTTGTTCTGGTAAAGACACCCAAGCAAAATAACTTGAAATAAACTCACCATATTTTGTAGCATCCTCTCCTATTTCATTAACTCCAAATTCCACTTGTTCTTCTTTCTTATCCATAATTACTAGTTATCCTTTCATAGTATAAATCAAAAATTCATAAAAAGTATTTTTTATAATATTCTCAAATTTGCAGATTTTTATTCATTTTTACTTGAATATTTTTCTTAATGTGGTACAATATATGAGTATAAAAGAATAAGATATGTTTATTATCAACATATTATATGAGGAGTGAACTATATGAAGAAAAAAATTTTTTTAGCAATATTTTTACTTTTAATTTTAGTTGCAAACTTTTCACTTGCAAATTATGAAACTGTAATAATGGAAGTAGTAGAAGAACCAGTTGCAAGTATCAAAATAACTGAAAACACAGGTTTTGAAAAAAAACTAATTAGTAAAGACTTAACTAACAAAACTGTTACATTGCAATTAAAAATAAACAATGAAGAAGAAATCATTCCTACTAGTGGTGAAGTTATGCTAGTACTTGATAATTCTGAAAGTATGAATACATTTATTGATGAAAATGAAGAAACTACAAGAAAAGATTTAATGTATGACTCTACAAAACAGCTTATATCTAGCTTATTAAAAGATAACGACAATTTAAAAATAGGAATTGTTAGTTTTTCTAGTAATAAAGATGTTGAAAGTGAAGGTGCTATTGAAGATGCAAATTTAATATCTGAACTAACAAATAGTGCAGATGCCTTAAATACAGCAATTAGTAACATAGAAGCTGACGGACCTAGAACTAATTTACAAGCTGGATTAAGAATAGCAAGTGAAAATTTTTCTAGCGAGGATAACAATAAATATATAATTATTTTATCTGATGGAGTTCCTAATTTATCACTTGAATTTAGTTCAACTACTGAAGATTACTATTCAACAAATGTAATAAATAGAACTCACCAAGAATTATTAGATTTAAACTCTAAAGGTATTAATATTATTACTATGTTAACAGGTGTAAATGGCGAAGATAAAAGTAGTCCTCTTCACGAAGACCCAAAAACTTTTGATGAAATTATTAGCGAAATTTTTGGAACCCCTACAACACCTACTGTAGGAAAATTTTATAATATACAAGATGATTCTATTGAAGAAACAATTACTAAAACAATATATAATGATTTGGCACCTATTTTAAAAACATTAAAAGATATTACTATTGTAGATTATTTTCCTAAAGAAATTATAGATAATTTTGATTTTGATTATGTTGCAAATCCAAATATAGGTGAAATTTCAAGTAAAGTTGATACTACAAATAATTCAATTACATGGACTATACCAAAATTACAGCCTGGAGAAACTGCTATTGTTCAATATACTTTAAAATTAAAAGAAGATTTTAGTAGTGATATAGTTGAAAAGATTTTGGATACTAATGAGAAGGTTGATATTTCTTATACTGATTTTGATGAAACTAAAAAGTCACCTTCAACTGATGTGACACCTAAATTAAAATTGTCTGAACCACCTGCTGTTTTACCTAAAGCTGGTTCTTATAGTATTTTTGCTTTAACTGCTGTTTCATTGGGTGTTTTGGTATATTGTGGCATTAAACTTAGAAATCTTAATATTTAATGATTATAAAATATGCAGATTCAAAGTAAACCACCAGTTTTACTGGTGGTTATGTTTCTATATATCATTGAAAAGTTACTCGGCTAAAACTACACGGAAAGAATAATAATCGTGTGCATTACCATCGTTATCGTATGAATAAAATATACCGCCACCAATACCATAGCCATAGTGTCCTCCACGTCTAAAAAAAGGGTAGCTCGAGTACAACAAGTGTGAACAATCTTGATTCCAATGGTTCTTATCATCATTCTTTGCACCAGTTAATACTTCTTTTGTTGCATCTCCTGTTTTTCCTACTCTATGCTCTAGTGCTGTTCCTGAGGATAAATTTTCTCCACTATATGCCGTTGTATATTTAGTACTCTTTCCGTTTACTGTTGCAAAATGGATATTGTTATTATTTAAGTACTTACTATCTTTAAAATAATTATTTTCGTTTTCTGGATTATAGTTTTTATTAAATGCTGATACATATTCATATGCTCCTCCTGATAAATCAAAAATTCCATATACATTTCCTGTTGTACTTGCCTTTCCTCCTGCTACTGTATTATAATAATTTGTTCCACCTGATGTTGATCCTGCACTTGTACTGTCTCCAGCCATTCCTGTGTAAAAGTTAGAATTATTATTTATAGTTATTTCATATCCGTTTCTTCCATATTGACTATGTGCTAAATATACTACTGCTCCCCATTCACTATTTTTAATTAAATGGCTTTCTTTTTCTCTGTCGTAATTTAATGAATTTGTATACATATTAGCTATATTTATATATCTCCAACTTGCTATTTGATTTTCTGTATTTTCTTTTGTTGATGCCTTACTTACTGCTCTTATTTGTTCTCCATTTGTGCTTTGATTTTCAGCTTTTGCCGAATTTGTTGTAAATATATTTCCGTTAATTAAAGAAGTTGTTCCTGAATATGTCCAATTTCTTCCATCTGTTGATGTTTCTTGACTCATTTCAAATTTTGCTACCCATATTCCTGATAAATCTTTATCCCATCCTCCATTTTCATAATTATTACTTCTATTATTCATAAATGCTGGATGTACTATATAACTTTTACCGTTATCTGTTACTGTTTTTATTCCTTCGTCTAAATGCCCATCTATTTCTTCTCCACCCAATTTTGTTATTATTCTTCCTTCTGGATTTACTAATCCTCTTCCATCATAATAAGCTATTGGTTCTTTTCTACTTTCATCAGCATAATATGTTATTCTATATGCATATCTTGGAATCCATACAAAATAACTTCCATCTTCATTTTTTGCATTTGCCCAGCGACTTTTTGTATAATCGTCTGTTGAACTATTATCTGCTGCAGTATATGCATACCAATCTGAGCCTGTAAACGTTTCACTTGTATCTTCGTTTAATTCTTCACCACTTTCAGTCCATTTTACTTTTTTTAAAGCTCCATTATATAGATTTGGTTCTTCTGGAGAGAGTTGTACCTCATTACTTGTATTTAACCACACTACATCTATTGTTCCATATCCTAATAATACTTCATCTTCTAATTCTATCGGTTCTTTTTCTGGAGTTATTTCTCCGTTACTTTTTATTCTATAATAATTTCTTTCTCCCTCATATGTCCATGGTCCAGTTCCTTTTAATTTTTCTTTTCTATCACTTCCGAATTGATTCTCTATTGATTTTTGTAGGTTTTCTGTAGTTAATTTTCCTTCTCCTGCTGTTAATGCATCTACTACTGCTAGTTTTATCACTTCTTCTTCTTTTGCATCTTCCGTTTCTTCTCTTGCTTCTCTTGCTCTTGTTAGTATTCCATTTTCTCCTGTTAATGTCGCTATGCTTACTCCTGCTAAAATTAATAACACTACTATTGTAATTACTAATGCTATTAGTGTTATTCCTGTGTTTTTTCTTTTTGATTTTTCTTTCATTGTAAATCATCCTCTTTCGTTTTTTTCTTATCTTACATATTTTATTAAGTTCAATACTTAATAAAAACTTTAAAAGGCTTAGAAAGTACTATTTTATAGTATTTTTTTAACATTTTTGTTTTTCATTTTTAATTATTTTTTTTGAAAAATTTTTTATTTTAGATATTGATTAAATCTTTATTTTATGCTATATTTTATTTATCTTTATTTTTATTAAGTATTGAACTTAATTAAACTTTTTTTATTTTTATCAATAGTATAAGTTTATATTTTAAAGTTGCAGATTAAAACTTTCCAAATAATAAACACCCGTTTTGTGGGTGTTTATTATTTTACTTTTTTATATTTCTACGTCAAACTATTCACATACAACTACCGTACGAAAACTCATATTATACTGAGGACTCCCATTAGTATTACTAAAGGCAAAGTTACCAGCAATTCCTTCATTACTATAATCTCCTCCTCGTTTAAAGAATGGACTTCCTTCACGAACAAAATCAGAGCAGTTTCCAAACCAGCCAGTTGCACCAGCTCCAGCAGTTGAATTTTCCAATATTGCGTCTCCATATCCATATGTTCCTATTTCTTTTACTGTATTATATATTTCCCAGTTCTTAGAAGCATCATTGTCACTTTCTTCAAATGGATATACTGTTGAATATTTTGTACTTAATGATTTATATCCATTTAATTCTTTGCTGAAAGTTGCTACCAATGGCAATGATGCAGTTGTTGTTGCGTAATTTTTTAAATTTGCATTTCCATTTGTTATATATCCTGCTAATCTTTCCCATGTTCCTCCATTTATGTCATATATTCCACTTTCATTTCCAGTTGTACTTTGAGCTTTATTGGTTGTTATTAAATCTGCTACTGCGATTCCTCCTCCTGTATAGAATTCTGTACTATTATTCATTGTTATTTCTGTTCCATTTCTTCCGTATTGGCTATGGGTTAAGTATGCTACTGCTCCCCATTCGCTATTCTTCATCAAATGACTCTCTTTACTTCTATCATAATTGTAACTATTGTCATACATTTTTCCTATGCTTATCCATCTCCATGATGATACTCCTGGTTTACTTACCGCTCTTATTGTGCTTGATATTGGCACATCTCCTTGAGCTGAATCATCAATTGTTTTCTCTACTGATAACTCTTTTTTATTCCATTTTTTACTTGTTTCATCATAAGTTTCCATACTCATTTCATATTTTGCTACCCAGATTCCTGAGATTTCACTATCCCATTCACCATTCATATAATGATTATTACTTCCATTTTTGAATGCTGGGTGCACTAAATATTCATCTGTATCTGCTTCTATTACTGTTGTTGGTATGAATTTTACTTCTATTTTTCCTGCTTCTTCTTCCCCTGTTTTAGCTGTTAATTTATATTCATATCTTGGTATCCATACCCAGTAACTTCCATCTTCTGTCATCGCATTTGCCCATTTACTATCTTGGCTGTCTGTTGCATTATCTCCTGCTTTGTATTCATACCACTTGCTTTCGTCAAATCCTTCGTCGCCTTGTTTTACTTCTGTTCCATCAGCATTCCAATATACTGGCGTCATTCCTGCTTTTAATACTGGTGCATTTACTTTCTTTTCTCCATCCCAGTTGTCATTGGCAAATTTTACCGTTTCTTCTCCTACTTTTATTTGATAACTTGCTTCTATTCCTTTTTCGGCATTTCCTAGTATTTCATCTTTCTCATTTTCTGTTAATAATTTTTGCTCTACTAAATCTTCTACTAATTCTTCTAAGCTTTGTGATGAATTACTATTTCCTGCATATTCATCTGTTTTTTGATTTAATAACCACAAATCTACTTGTTCTTGCAATGTTCCTGCTCTATTTGCATCTCCTGCTTTGCTTGCTCTTGTTAATATTCCATTTTCTCCTGTTAAGGTTGCTATGCTTACTCCTGTTAAAATTAATAACACTATGATTGTTAGTACTAATGCTATTAATGTTATTCCTGTTCTTTTGTTTAATTTCCCTTTCATAATATTTCCCTCTTTCTTTCGTTTTTTTCCTTATTTAACTTTTTAATTAAGTACAATACTTAATTAAAATATTAAAAGCTTAAAAAATATTATTTTTCTAATATTTTCTAAGCTTTTCTATTTTACTTTTTTCATAATATTTTATATTTTTTTGAATTCAATCTATTGCATATTCTTTATCTTTATGCTATATTTAGTTTATCTTTATTTTTAATTAAGTATTGTACTTAATTAAACTTTTATATAATTCTATTTATTTCTTAAAAGCTGTTGGAATAATTATCACTTTATACTTCATATCCATATTTTTGTCTCAACTTTTTAAATGTTTCATCTGACAATGCCTTCTTCATTTTCAATCTCTTATTCTGATTTCTTCAATTCTTTAATTATTTTTTCTCTTAATATATTTTTATTATATTCTTCCATACTCATAATAACTACATTATTTTTACTATTTTTACTTACTACAATTTCTTCATATTGATTAACTGCTGTTTCTATTTCTTTTATCATTTATATTGTTTCTCTGTTCTAATTGTATTTTTGCTTTTTCTATACTCTCTATAAATAATATAGACGTTGTAGCTTTAAACAACGTCTTTTTGTTTTCTATTCTATCTATAGCATTTGATAAAACATTATTTTTATTTTTCTATATTTTTTAATTATTTCCTATTGTTACCATTCCATCTTCTATTTGGACTTTAGACATTGGAATTGAAACTAACGGACGGGCTCCATAGTCTCGCTCGTCATAGCCAACGTCGTTCATATATCCCTCATCGTCCACAAAGCACACGTATCCCAAATCGTCTACACCCGGCGAAGCTACCCAATAAGAATTTCCATCGTTATATAGACCATCTTTTCCATTTTCTGTTTTTGGTAATATTGTTTTTAATATTGGATAACTTTCATATAAATAACTTGGTTTATTATAAACATATCCATCTTTTTTTACATCCTCACTTGCTAATGCAACTTTCTGTACGTGTGTTTGTGGTATACTTGCATTCCATGATTTTATAAATAATTCTT
The DNA here is from genome assembly GCA_947632475.1 of uncultured Clostridia bacterium. Lineage (GTDB taxonomy): Bacteria > Bacillota > Clostridia > TANB77 > CAG-508 > CAG-269. The sequence continues at coordinate 15,651 of CANRPI010000028.1, forward strand.
TTGTTGGTCCTCCCACTGCATATGTTCCTTCTGGTGCATTTTCTCCTACATATTCTGTCCAATTATTTGAATCACACAAATATGCTGTTGCTTTTGAGCTGTCATTTGTATTCGTGGAATTTGTTGCTTTCCACATACTGTTATATGTTGCTCCATAATGTGTAGCAAATACATTTTTTGCTCCAGTATATTCAGTACCTGCTTTTGATTTTAATGGGATACCTTTACTATTATCTTCTCCAAATGCTTTTTTAGAATCTACTGTATTTGATGATATTAAAAACATCTCATCATCACTTGCATAAAATATTCTCCAAGCATCTACTTTTCCACCACTTTTATCTTCATAATTTACTGTTTTTCCTATTAACGCATTTACTTCTTCTGCTGTTGCTATTGAAACACTGTTGTTCGTTGCTTTCTCTATAGTTCCATCTTTCTTTACTGTATATACATTTCCATTTGAAAATTCTGCTTCAAAATTTTCTCCTTTTGATGTTACTTTTGCACCACTATCATATTTTTGTAATTCATCTTCTAATTGTCCTTCTGTTACTCCTGTTCCTTTATTAGCTGTCATTACAGCATTGTATGATAATCCTATTTGTTCTTCTTCACTTTTTACTTTATTCTCTGTTCTTGCTCTATCTGCTTGTGTTAATATTCCATTATCTCCTGTTAGAGTTGCTATGCTTACTCCCGCTAATATTAGCAATACTATTATGTTTAGTATGTTATCGATGGTTAGGCTGTAGAGAATCAGACTGGCATAAAGAATTAGACCAGCCTG
>CANRPI010000029.1 GCA_947632475.1 uncultured Clostridia bacterium
TTCATTGATAAATCGACCTCTTTCTTTTGTTTTTTCTTCTCTTATTCTTTTTAATTAAGTACAATACTTAATTAAAAATTTAAAAAGCTCAAAATATATTATTTTACTAATATTTTTAAGCTTTTTTATTTTATTTTTTTCATAATATTTTTTATTTTTTTGAAATCCATCTATTGCATATTCTTTGACTTTATGCTATATTTAGTTTATATTTCTTTTTAATTAAGTATTGTACTTAATTAAATTTTTTTATCTAATGATTATATTTTCTCTATATTAATAAAATACTTAAAAACACCTTCATATGATAAAATTAATAAAATTTTATCACGGAAGGCGTTCGTCTTTATATTTTTCTAATTTTACATTTTTTTACATTTTATATTTCTATACATCAGAAGCAAGGTCACATCTCAAAGTGCTACTCACACACGAGCACCGTACGGAAACCACGGTGGTACCAAGGATTGCCATTGGTATTGTGGAAAGCGAAGGCTCCAGCAACGGTTCCATTGCCATAATAGCCCCCACGTATGAAGAACGGATTGCTGGTGACCACAAAGTAAGAGTAGTCTCCGAACCAGCCGGTAGAACCTTCGTATCCAGTAGATGTCTCTAATATTGCGTCTCCGTATCCATAGTTTGCATTACTGTATGCTGTTCTATTATTTTCTCCAGTATCACTTGTTCCAACTGGATATACTGTTGAGTATTTTGTACTTAATGTTTTGTAACCTTCAGCATCTTTAGTAAATATTGCTACTAGTGGGAATGACACTGTTGTTGAACCATATGTTTTTAAGCTTCCATTTCCGTTTGTTATATATCCTGCTACTCTTTCCCATGCTCCTCCTCTTATGTCATATATTCCACTTTCATTTCCAGTTGTACTTTGAGCTTTATTAGTTGTTATTGCATTTTTTTCTATTCCCCCTGCTGTTATAAATGCTTCATTACTGTTTATATCTATTTCTGTTCCATTTCTTCCATATTGACTATGTGTTAAGTATGCTACTGCTCCCCATTCACTGTTTTTCATTAAATGACTTTCTTTACTTCTATCATAATTATAACTATTATCATATGATTTTCCTATACTTATGAATCTCCATGATGAGATTCTTGGTTTGCTTACTACTCTTCTTTTTCCTTCTTCTATCGCTAAGTCTCCTACTGAGTCTGTAGTACTAGTACTTCCTGTTAATTTTTTTGGACTCCAATTAGATGTTGTTTCATCCCATTCTTCTAATCCCATTTCATATTTTGCTACCCAAATTCCTGAGATTTCACTATCCCATTCGCCATTTTTGTAATTATTACTACTTCCATTTTTAAATGCTGGGTGTACTTTATAGCCTGTTGTATCTGCCTCTGTTACTGTCGTTGGTATGAATTTTACCTCTATTTTTTCTGATTCTGCTCCTTCTGTTTTTTGAGTTAATTTATATTCATATCTTGGTATCCATACCCAGTAACTTCCGTCTTCAGTTATTGCATTTGCCCATTTACTTGCTGTGTTATCTTCTGTTCCAGTTGCTGCTTCGTATTTATACCACTTACTTTCATCAAATCCTTCGTCTCCTTCTTTTACTTCTGTTCCATCATCATTCCAATATACTGGTGTCATTCCTGGCTTTAATACTGGTTCGTTTATTTTCTTGTCTCCATCCCAGTTGTCATTGGCAAATTTTATTGTTCTTTCTCCTATTTTTATTTGATAACTTGCTTCTATTCCTTCTTCTGCATTTCCTAGTATTTCATCTTTTTCATTTTCTGTTAATAATTTTTGCTCCACTAAATCGTTTACTAATTCCTTTATATCTTCTATATTTTCACTTGTTGCATATTTATTTGTTTGATAGTTTATTTTCCATAAATCTACTGCTTCTTCTACACTTGCTGCCCTATTTTCATCTGTTGCTTTGCTCGCTCTTGTTAGTATTCCATTTTCTCCTGTTAGTGTTGCTATGCTTACTCCTGCTAAGATTAGCAAGACTATTATTGTTATTATTAATGCTATTAATGTTATTCCTTTCGTTTTTCTTTTCTCCATCTCTTTATTCCTCCCCTGTTTATTTTTCATTACTTTCTTTAGCTTACCCACTTTTTTATTTTTTCATTTGTTTTTCACCTCTTTTTATTTTAAAATATTATTTTTCTCTTATCCACACACTAAATGTGGGAATTTATTTTTTTAATATTTTAATTAAGTACAATACTTAATTAAAATATTAAAAGTTTAGAAAATACTATTATTTCAATATTTTCTAAACTTTTTAAATTTTATTTTTTAGGATTTTTCTTAGTTTTTTTTCAAATAAATTATTGCACAAATATTGTTATTATGCTATATTTATATCAAATCAACTTTTAATTAAGTATTGTACTTAATTAAAAGTTTTTTCATTTTTGCTAAAATATTTCCTTCTATTTGCTTTTTGGCTGGAAACTAAACTATTAATAAATTATGCCTAAAATTCTATTTTTTCAGCTATCCAATTTTCTACATCATCTATTTTTAATCTTATCTGTTCCATTGTATCTCTATCTCTTATTGTTACTGTATCATCTTCTAATGTATCAAAATCTATTGTAACACAGTATGGTGTACCTATTTCATCTTCCCTTCTATAACGCTTTCCAATAGAACCTGTTTCATCATAATCACACATGAATTTTCTAGACAATTTATCATATACTTCATTAGCCTTTTCAGACAACTTTTTAGACAATGGTAAAACTGCTAATTTATATGGAGCTAATGCTGGGTGTAAGTGTAATACTGTTCTTGTATCACCTTCAGCAATTTCTTCTTCATCATAACTATTACATAAAAATGCTAAAACTACCCTATCTGCTCCCAATGATGGCTCTATTACATATGGTACATATTTTTCATTTGTTTCTACATCTTGATATGATAAATCTTGCTTTGAATGATTAATATGTTGCTTTAAATCATAATCTGTTCTATCAGCAATTCCCCATAATTCTCCCCAACCAAATGGGAAATTAAATTCTATATCTGTTGTTGCCTTGCTATAAAATACTAGTTCTTCTGGTGAATGGTCTCTTAAACGGATATTTTCCTTTTTCATTCCTAAGTCTAATAACCATTTTTCACAATAGTCCTTCCAATATTTGTGCCATTCTAGGTCTGTTCCTGGTTTGCAGAAAAATTCCAATTCCATTTGTTCAAATTCTCTAGTTCTAAATATAAAATTTCCTGGTGTTATTTCATTTCTAAAAGCTTTTCCTATCTGTGCAATACCCATTGGCATCTTTTTTCTAGATGTTCTTAATACATTTTTGAAATTTACAAAAATTCCTTGAGCCGTTTCTGGCCTCAAATATATCTGAGCTGTAGAATCTTCTGTAACTCCTTGGAATGTCTTAAACATTAAATTAAATTTTCTTATTGCAGTAAAATTTGTTTTTCCACAATTTGGGCATGGTATGCTATTGTCTTTTATAAAATTTGTTAATTCCTCATCTGTCATACCATCAGCTATCATATCTTTTCCTTTTGCATGTGCCCATTCTTCTATTAATTTATCTGCTCTGTGCCTCGTTTTGCAATCTTTACAATCTATAAGCGGATCAGAAAATCCTCCTACATGACCTGAAGCTACCCATGTTTCTGGATTCATTAATATTGCAGAATCTAATCCTACTATATCTTTTTGCTCTTGTATAAATTTTTTTCTCCATGCTTTTTTTACATTGTTTTTTATTTCATTTCCTAAAGGTCCATAATCCCAAGTGTTTGCAAGCCCTCCATATATTTCTGAACCTGCATAGATAATTCCTCTGTTTTTGCAAAGTGCTACTAGTGTTTCCATTGATTTTAACATAAAAATTCCTCCTTAAATTTTAAATCAAAAAAACTTTCATACCTAGCTATATGCTAGGGACGAAAGTTACTTTTTCCGCGTTTCCACCCTAATTCTTAAAACTTTTCTTGTTTTAAGCACCTTAATTATTATTACTCCAAAGCTCCCCATATGAACCTATTATTGGTTTTGCACCTTTTTACCAATTCTCTAAAAATAGATTTTACCATATTTTTTCTTTTTCACAGTAATATTCTTTATTTTTTTACATATTATAATATCGTAATTATAAAAAGTCAATATTTTTTTCAAAAATATGTTGATATTTTTTATCTTTTATGCTAATATATATTTATTGAATTTATAGGGGTATAGTGTTAATGGTAGCACATCGGTCTCCAAAACCGCCCGTGAGGGTTCGAATCCTTCTACCCCTGCCACTCTAACGCTATGCTCTTTTCTAATTTCAAATAAAAGGGAGGTGTTTTTTATTCACAAAACATTTTTTTCAATCATTTTAACTCTTACATTATTTATAATATTCATTTCCATATTTTTTGTACCAGTAATCGAAAATTATAATTTACCCAATTCAAATTCCTATAACAATCCTCAAATACTAGATTTCAACCCTAATGGATTAGTATGGCCCATTCCAGGATACACTCAAATAAGTTCTTACTTTGGAAAACGTAATAGCCCCACTAGTGGGGCATCATCATATCACTCTGGTATTGACATTCCAGCTCCACAAGGTACTAAATTTATAGCAGTTGCAGATGGAAAAATAACATTTACACAATTCTTAGGAGCTGGTGGCTATACCATCACTCTTTCATTTAACAATTTTAAAATCAGTTATTGCCATTGTGACCCAAACTATATTGTAAAAGTCGGAGACACAGTAAAACAAGGTCAAATAATTGGATATGTTGGCCCAAAATATGTTTATGGCGTAAAAGGAAATCAATACACAGATTCAACTGGCAAGCCTACAAATGGTGCTACTACAGGTACTCATCTACACTTAGGCATTCGCATTGATGGAAAATATATTGATCCATGGTCATTTTGGGGACAGTTTTTAAAATGACCAGGGTCAATTTAAACTGTGGTCAATTTAAAACTGTCCCCAAAATAACCAAAATAATCATCGCTACATATCGTCATCGTCGTCTTGTTGCTCACTGCTACAACCGCTACATCCATGGCAACTTCCTGAACATCCTTCTTGATATTGTTGTGATTGTTCAGATTGGCTATCTTCCGCTTCTGGGTCTCCACTCCAATCTAACTCTATTATGTTTTTACATTCTGGACATTCTACTTCGGTTTTTTCTTCGTCTATGTCTATTAAAAATTCATAGTTGCAATATGGACATACTATTTCGAAGTCAAATCCTTCGTCTGAGTATATGTCTTTTTCTATGTTGTCTATTACTTGCTGCATTTTTGCCATTTTTTCGCTTATTTCTTTTTGTGTCTCTTCAAGTTTTTTCATTTCTGTTTCTTTATAGTCCATTACATAATCCATTTGCTCTAATACTACGTCTGCAAATGATGCAAATCTTTTCTTTATATATTCTATGTCTTCTTTATTTTTTATATTTTTTTCTATGTCTTCTAAAAAACTTTTGTATTCGTTTTTTAATTTTCCCATTTTGCAAATCACCTTTCTTTATACTCTTTCCATGTATTCACATGTTCTTGTGTCTATTTTTATTTTGTCCCCTATATTTACGAATAATGGAACTTGTATTTCTAAACCTGTTTCAAGAGTTGCTGGTTTTCCTGAGGTTGTGGTTGTGTTTCCACTAAATCCAGGTTCTGTATATGTAACTTCTAATTCCACAAATGTTGGTGGTTCTACTGCAAATGTGTTACCTTTGTATGATAGGATTGTTACTTCCATGTTTTCTTTTAAGTATTTTAGACAGTCTCCTAATTGTTCTTCGTTTAATGGTATTTGGTCATATGTTTCGTTGTCCATGAAATAATATAATCCTCCATCGTTGTATAAATATTGCATTACTTTCTTTTCTATTTCTGCTGCTGGGAATTTGTCTGATGGATTGAATGTTTTTTCTAAGGTTGCTCCTGTTATTACATTTTTTAATTTTGTTCTTACAAATGCAGATCCCTTCCCTGGTTTTACGTGTTGGAATTCTACTATTCTATATACATTACCTTCCATTTCAAATGTTGTTCCATTTCTAAAGTCTCCTGCTGAATATACTGATGCCATTTTAATTTCTCCTTTCAATTTCCATTTCTTTCTCTTTATATTTTTAACATTACTATTTTACTACATTTTTCCATAAAAATCAAGGTTTTAACAATATTATTTAATTTTATTATGTGAATACGTTGTTACTATTAAATATTTGCTTTCTGTTTGATTGCTTATTTATAGTAACTTTTTTCTTATATTATAATATAATTTTTCTCAGATTTTGTTAAACTTATACAACCAAATTTTGTTATTTGTATTGTATCTTCTATTCTTACTCCAAATTTTCCTGGTATATATATTCCTGGCTCATTTGTTATAATCATATTTTCTTTTAATAATGCATCATTTTTATAGTTTATGTAAGGTGGTTCATGAATTTCCATTCCCACTCCATGACCTAAACTATGTATTAAACAATGTCCATTTAATTTGAAGTCGTTTTCTACGCTTATTGTTAATTGCCTTGTGCTTGCACCATCTTTTAGTTCGTTTGTTATTTTATTTTGATTTTTTAATACTAAGTCATATATATTTTTTTCTTCTTCAGTTGGCTCTCCTATAAATATTGTCCTTGTCATGTCTGAACAGTATCCATTTACTTTACAGCCCATGTCTATTGTTATTATGTCTTTTTCTTTTATTTTTCTTTCTGATGGAATTGCATGTGGCTTTGATGTATTTTCTCCTGAAGCTACAATTGTTTCAAATGATACCCCTTCTGCTCTATTTTTGTAATAGTCTTCTATTTCATTTGCTATTTGCTTTTCTGTCATTCCTGGTTTTATGTATGTTAATATGTATGAAAAACAATTGTCTGTTATTTCACATGCTTTTTGAATGTTTCTTATTTCTTCTTCATCTTTTATCATTCTTTGCTTTTCTATTATATATTCTGTTTCTATTAAATTATGAATTTTATATTTTCTTAATATTTCTTTGTAGTCAGCATATGTTACATAATTTTCTTCAAATCCTACATTATTGCAGTGTATGAAAAAGTTTTCATAGTCTTCTTTTGATACATTTTTTAGGTCATATACTATGATTTCATCAAATAATGTTAATGTTTTATGCACGTCTTCTACATATCTTCCATCTGTTATATAGATATTTTCTTTCTCTGTTAATAATAGTGTTCCTTCTGCATTTATGTTTGTTAAATATTTTACGTTTAATGGATTTGATATGATTATTCCTTGTAGGTTTAGGCTTAACATTTTATTTCTTAGCCATTGAATTTTTACATTCATAATTAATAACCTTCCTTCCTAAGGTACAAATTCGTTTATTGTTTTTTATATTTTATTTAGTCTTAAGGTAAAAATTGATTTGTAATTTTTATATTTTATTTATATAGTCCTAATGTAAAAATTGTCATTAATGCAGTTTTTATTTGTTCAAATGGTATATATATGCTTATAAATGTTGCTATTACTATAAATGGTCCAAAAGGTATATATTCGTCTGTTTTTTTTATTTTTGTTATTAATAGTAAAACACTAAGTATTGCACCTATTAAAAATGATACTAAAGTTATTACTATTATATTTGCTAATCCAAAATATAATCCTAATGCACCCATTAGTTTTACATCTCCAAAGCCCATTGCTTCTTTTCCATATATTATTCCACCTACTAGTGTTATAAGGAAAAATATTCCTGCTCCTGCAAGCATTCCAAGTAACATGTTTATTGTTATTGCTACATTTGACATTCCATATAAAAATGCAAAGACTATTCCTATTTCAAATATTGATAGGTTTAATCTGTTTGGTATTATTTGTAATTTGTAGTCTATTATAAATGCTGATAATAAAAATGGCGTTAGTATTATATATTTTATTAAGTCTAAGTTTGCTATTAAGGTTTCTTTTATTCCAAATTTGTATACTAATGTTATATATATTGCTGATGTTATTAACATTAAGATATAATTTGGTTTGAAGTTCATTTTGTATTCTGTTATTATTTCTTTTGATATTACTTTTTTATATTCTGGTAGCCTTTTATTTGCCCATGATACCATTTCTCCTACAAATAGTCCTAATATTGCTACTACTAAGTAATATCCTACATGCACATTGTTAAAATACATTTTCTTTCTCCTTTGTTTTTTATTATTTCTCTTTTTTTATTTTGTTATTTTGTTATCATCTATATACATTTTTTTTATTTTGTTTTCTATTGGCCTTTTCCATGCAGTGTACCAATAGTCTTTTTTGTCTTTTTGCTCTACTAAAATTGTGAACATTTTGCACCTGTTTCCGCCGATTATGTCTGTAAATATTTGATCTCCTACTACTGCTATGTTTTCAGGTTTTTCCTGTAATATTTTTTGTACTTCTAAAAACCCTTTTTTTAAGGGTTTTTTTGCAAAAGTTTTATATGGTATTTGTAATGTGTTTGCTACTTTTTCTACTTTTTCTTTTTTGTTTGTGTTTGATAATATATATAGTTTTGTTCCTTGTCCTTTTAATTCTTTTGCCCATTGTATTGTTTCTTTTGATAAGTTTTGCTTGTAATCTATTAATGTATTGTCTACATCTAATATTAATGCTTTTATTTTATTTTTTTGTAATAAGTTTATTGTTATTTGTTCTACTTTTTCTAAATATTCATTTGGAAATAGTATCATTTTTACCTCCACTATTTTGATTTTAAGTGATATTGTCAGTTTTTGTTACATTTTCCTTTTTTCATTAATTTTGCATTTATTTTACTATACAAAGAAAAAAAAAGCAAGTAGTGATTAGTTTAAAATGATTAGTTTTATTGTTTACTTAAAAGAGAACTACATCAGGAAATTTCCCGTTGTAGTTCTCTTTTAACTTACAAATTATAATTATCTAATACTGCCTCTAAATAATCTACATCAAAAACATAACACTCTAAATTTTTTCTACCAAACTGCTCTGTTTGGTAATGTTCCTCCATAAAAATGTCCAACTTATTACCCTTTATGGCACCTCCACGGTCTTCGACTGTGAACATACCATTGTTTGCTTTATCAGCAAATTTCTCAGCATAGATTCTGGTTCCAAAATCGTATGCTTTGCTGGCTGCTACTGTATGTAGCTCTCTAGCTCTTTTCATCATGGCTGTATTATGCCCATGACCTTCAGAACATCCATAGCATGGGCAGTATGCTGAAGCATTAAATACTTCATAGTCTCCATACTTAAGTACTTCATCATCCATTTGGAAATCGTTATCTCCATCGATGATTTTCTTCAACTTTTCTGCTGTTTTTTCTTGCTTCTCCTTAAATTCTTCTAAAGATTCAGATACTTTGCTACTCTTAGACTGTATTTTTTCACAAGCTGATATGATTTCATCATTATCTTGTGAAATTTTTTCCAAATCCTGCTCATATTCTTCAAAAATATCTTCTATATATTTTTGAAGCTCCTGATATTCGCTTCTATATTCTTCAATACTATTGATTCGAATATCAACTACATACTCAAAAAAATCTTTTAACTGACTTAAGAGTTCAAGAAGTTCTTCAACTTTTTCTTCATTATTTCTTATTTCTTTTATTAGGCCTTTCGCCTGCTTTTTTGAAGATTTAATCTGTGTTTGTATATCAGATTCAATTTGATATGCTTCATCTGATAAACACTTTATCTCTTCTAATGTATCAAACTCTGAATCAAAGTCTAATTTTTCTGATAATTCTTGAGCTGATTTTTTGTGTTCTTCACACTTTTCACTAATAGGATTGAATTTGTTCTCTACTTGCTCGACTCCCTGTTGAACATTTATAAATAATTCTAATACATCCTTCCGAAAGTCTTTTGCCTTCTTTACAGCTTCAGACTCATCAGTAGCAGTACTTGCATAGATGGTGGTTGCTGTCATGCTAAACATGATGCAAATGATTACTAGTGCCATTTTCTTTAGTTGTTTCGTCATCGTGTCCTCCTTGATAAATTGCAAGTTTCTCTTTTTATAAAAAGAGTAGTTACTAAAATTTTCCTAAATATTATACCATAAAAGTTTTACATAATCAAGTTTTTATTTCATTTTAATTTGAAATTAACATAAAATTTTATCTGATTATGTGTAATTTTATTTACAAAATCTATGTTTTCCTATGGTTACAGTCATTGGCCTAGACCAAATCCATTTATTAGTTGCAGTTGCTGGGTTAAAATAATATATTGCACCATATGATGGATCCCAACCATTTATTGCATCTTGTGCTGCCTTTTTAGCAGTAGAATCTGGACTTAAATTTATTTGTCCATCAGACACTGCATCAAATGCACCTGACTGATATATTACACCTGATATTGTATTTGGAAAAGAACTACTTTTTACTCTATTTAATACAACCGCTCCAACTGCTACTTGACCTGCATATGTCTCTCCTCTCGATTCACCATATATTAGTCTTGCTAATAAATTTACATTGCTTGAATTACTAGAAGATGAACTAGTACTTGAATTAGATGAGCTAGTTATTCCCATTGCCCTTAAAGTTGCTGGTCCTGCTATGCCATCTGCTGTTAGTCCATTTTTTCTTTGAAAGTATTTAACCGCTTCTTGAGTTTTGCTTCCATAAATTCCGTCTATACTGCCTGTGTAGTATCCCCATCTTTTAAGTTTTGTTTGAATTTGAGTAACTTCATTTCCCCTTGAACCATATTTTGATAAAGCCTCTACTGAATTGTTTTTATTAATTACTCCTATAATTATTATTATAAAAATTGCAATTAAAATATTAAATGCTAACAATAAAATTATCTTTTTATTTTTCATAATTAACCACCTACAAAAATAATGTTTATACTATTTTTGTCTAAAAAAGGTTAATTTATACTTTAATTCTAATTAATTAAGAACAAAATCTACAAAGGATACTTTCTAAGCCAACTTGCAAGTCTATTAAACCATTTTTATAGTTAAAGTCTAAATCAATTAAATTTTCTAAAATATCTTTCAATTCCTGTTCCTTAAAATAAGAACACTGATTTTTATATTTATTTACTAAAAAAATTTGATTAGGCTTTAAACTTAAACTTTGTGCCACATCTTTCTTATTTTTTATTGCAATTTTGCATAAATAAAGTTTTTTAAAGTGATTATATAATGTAATTAAAATCTTTTGAATTGGCTCTTTACTATATATCAAATTCTGTAAAACTTGCAAAGCTTTTGCTATTTCTTTTTTTCCTAAGCTATCTGTTAAATCAAATATTATGCTTTCTAACTTTTTAATTGATAGTTTGTCTACATCTTCTTTTTTTATTTCACCATTTTCCCCAACATATTCTATAAGTTTTCTAATTTCATTAATAAGGTCTTGCATATTTGTCCCACATGCTTCTATGAAATAGTTAATTGTTGAAGTTTCTATTTTTACTTTATATCCGATTACATATTGCCTTTATTCTTTTTTCTATTTGTGCTGGCTTTTGAAATTCAAATTTACATACTATTCCCAATTTATCAATTGTTTTAAAAAGTTTTTGAACAGAATCTGCTGTTTCTTCTACAAATACTAAAACTACATCCTGTTTTATTAAATCTATATTTTTATTTATATATTCATTCAATTTTTCTTTTAATTTTACTGTTTCTGCACTTTTTCTTTTTCCTTCTCTTGCAAAAATTCCTGTATTCCTTGCAATTATTAGCTTTTTTTCATATCCAAATGCTGGTGTTTCTATATCTGAAATTAGTTCTGATATATTTGTTTCATCTATTAAAATGTAATTTATTCCTTTTATAGTTTCACCAAATAATGATTTTATCTTTTTTAATGAGCTTTCTAATAAAAATAACTCTTCTCCATATAATAGATATAAATTATTTAATTTTCCTGATTTTAATTCTTTTTCTAAACTTTCAATAGATAACATGTATTTTTCTCCTAATTTTTATTATCAATAAACCCCTTATACTTACTTATAAGGGGCTTTGGTTGATAAATATCTAAATAACAACTAAATAATAATAGAGCTACTTTCCTAATATTATTCTAAATACTTCTGCTACACTCCAAGCTTGGTTTATTGCCCCTTTAGGAAGTTGTGGTTTTACTGAATCATAGATTTCAGCTATACCTCCAATACACCCATTATTATAAATTTCTTCTTTAAAAGTCTTGGTCGTTTTGTCTATAAATTTTTGCAATTTTACTTCTAATTTTTGCTTTTCATCTTTGTCTTTTGTAGCATCTTTAATATTTTTTAAAGCATCATAATATAGTCCTAGTAACCATGTCCAAGTTATTCCTTGATGATAGCTTGTATCTCTTTTTTTGCTATCTCCTTCATAAACTTCTACATAACCCTTTTCTCCTTTTGCCAAAGTTTTTAGTCCATAAGGATTTAAAAGTTTACGCTCTACAGTTGATATTATATTTTTTGCTTCTTCTGATGTAGGCTCTACAACTTGGTATGTTAAGCTTAAAGCAAATAATTGGTTTGGTCTTATTTTGCTATCTCCTATTACATCATATAAGCATTTAGTTTTAGAATTATAAAACCTATTATTAAATGATATTTTACAATTTTCTGCTATACTCTTATATTTTTTTGCATTTAATATGTGTCTAAATTTTTTACTAAGTGACTGCATTATCATATTGGCATTATACCATAATGCATTTATTTCTACTGCTTTTCCATTTCTTGGTGTTACTGCCTTTTCATCATATTTTGCATCCATCCATGTGTTTTGAGTTTGCTCTGTTCCAGATACTATTAAACCATCTGAATCTAAGTATATATTATTTTCATCTACATCTATTCCATTACAGTAACTATCTATTATGTCTTTTAAATTGTCATATAGTTTTTCTTTTACAAATTTATAATCACCTGTATAATTTATGTATTTTTGTATTTGTTCAAATAATAGTAATGATGCATCTACACTATTATATAATGGTCTGTTATCATAACCTGAATATCCATTTGGAACTAAACCAAATTTTATATCTCTTACCATTGTAAGTAATATTTCTTTTGCTATTTCAAATCTTTTTGGAATTAATACTAAACCTTCAAATGCAATTAAACTGTCTCTTCCCCAATCTAAAAACCATGGATAGCCTGCAATTATTGTGTGTAGCCTAAAATTAGGTCTATATACTACAAAATTGTCAGTTGCTATAAGAAAGTTTTTTATTAAAGAATCTCTTTCTTTTTCTTTTTTGGTTTTATTATTTTTTCCATTTTCTATTAATAAAGATTGGTTAAATATTGTGCCTAACCTTACAATTTCGTCTGATATTATTTCTTTTACTTCTATTTGTTCTATATTTTCTTCTAAAGAACATACAAATGATATTTCTTTTTCTTGTTTTGCAGGTATTTCTATTTCATAAACTCCGTGGAACTGCATGATTTTCTTCTGGATAAAATCCTCTTTTTTCTTCTTCTATATAAAACATTTCTTTAAAGTTGTCATTTTGATGTTCTATATATTTTCCATCTGATGCTTTCATATATACTGGTGTTTGTGCATTTCCATCTATAATTACTTTTACTTTATTATTTCTCATTACTGTTTGATTAATATCAAAATTATGGTTTGTACTCATTGTATGGAAATCTCTAAAATTCATTATTGGTGCTAATGTTAGTTTAGATTTTGTGTTTCCATTTTTTATTTTATAATATACACCTACTGTGTTTTTTCCATATTCCATACAAATTATTTTTACAATTTCTACACCTGCTACTTTATATGTAAAAATTGGAACATAGTTTTTTCTAAATTCTTCTTGATATTTGTACCCTTGGGAGATATATGATTTACATACATTTGTAAATAAGTCATATTTTTTTCCCCTTATTTCTATTGATTCGTCTAACTTTGAAAGTATAACAAATCTTCTTGCAGGTGGAGTTAGAGGAGCTACTAATAGCCCATGATATTTTCTTGTATTTGCACCTATTATAGTTGATGAACTATATCCTCCAATTCCATTTGTTATTAACCATTCTCTCTTTAGTCCTTCTTCTAAATTTAGTTTTTCCTTAGTAAATTCCATTTTTTATCTCATTCCTTGTATAATATATTTAGGTTTTTAATAAAGGTTTTACCTATAAACCTATTGCCACTATAAGTATAATT
>CANRPI010000030.1 GCA_947632475.1 uncultured Clostridia bacterium
TATAAAAATACCAAAAAATGGAAATAGAAAAGATGGAATATATATAAATAAAAAAATTTAATCTTTATTTCTGTAAATTATAAAAAATTATTGAAATTTTTTTGAAAATATTGTATTATATAAAAGTATAAATTCAAAAAGGCATAAACTCTAATAAAAAAGAAAAATGAAAGGAAAACAAAAAATGAAAAAAATAATAGCAATTACAACAGTATTTATGCTACTAATGATAGGAATATTCACATGTGCAAACAAAGTATATGCAGAACAAAAAGCCATAGATGAATCAACAGAAAGCAAACTAATAGAAATAAAAAACAATGCAGAAAACTCATTAGAAGACTATAAAGAAAAATATGGTTCAGATGCATACGGATTAGTTGCATACATATTAAACATAGTTAGAATATATAGTATACCATTATGCTTTTTAGGAATTGCAATAGGAGCAATACACCAATACATCATAGGAATAAGAAAACTAGACACATTAGAAAAAGGATTAGGTTTAATTGTAACTTTTGTAACATTATTAATAATATGCCAAGTATTACCACTAGCATTTGCGGTGTTTGTAAAATTTGGAAGGGGGTAACAAATGAAGGTTTTATTTGCTGTAAGTAATGAGGAAATATCAGAATCCATTGTAAAGAAATATCAAAAAGAATACAAACAAATAATATCATACAAAAATGTATATTACTTTAATGCAATTTTAAAAGAAATACAAAAAGATAAAACATATGACAGAATAGTAATAAGTGAAGACCTAGAATCATTCACAAATACGCAATATGACCAAATAGACAAATTCATATTTGAAAAATTAGACAGCATAAGTGACGAAGCATCAAATCAAAGAGGAATAGACATTCCAATAATACTAATATGCTCAGACAGAAGAACAAAATCAGAGCAATTATTAGTAAAACTATTTGGAATAGGTGTTTATAATGCAATAATAGGAAACGACAGAAGTGTAGATGAAGTATGTAGATTAATAAACATACCACGTTCAAAAAAAGATGCTAAAACATATTATAATATAGATGTAGAAGATGTAAAATATCAAGCTGAAAGTGAAAATGATGTAAGTGAAATGGAAATACAAAATATCATAGCACACTATAAAAGGCTTGGAAAAAATGAAGAAAAATACATAGAAAGTTTTGAAAATATAGCAGCTCAATATAATGACACACAACTAAGAATAATAAGTAAATTCTTACCATTAAATGTAAGAGCAGTATTAGAAGAAAAATGTCCAAAATATCAAAAAGTAATGTCATTTAATAATAGTGTTTCAAATGCTTTAAGATATGAGAGTGATGTAAAAGAAAAACCAAAAACAAGTGAAAAATTTTTAGTACCAAATTCAAAAGATCAACTATTGAAAAAACCTGTAGTAATTCCATCAGCTGTAAACTTAAACAGCAACAAAAAATTATCAAAACAAAAACCAGAAGAACAAATAGAAAAACAACAAATACAATCAGTACAAAATCCAGTAAGACCAGAACCACAAATATCACAAAACATTGTAAGACAACAAGCACAAACAACACAAAATATAGGAAGACAGCAAGCACAAACAACACAAAATATAGTAGGACAACAAGCACAAACATCACAAAACATAATACAATCAGAACCACAAATTAAGCAAAATACAATAGGACAAGTAGAAACACAAAACACATTAAAATCAGAACCACAAGAAAATGTAGAAAATTTAGTAGTACCAGTAAAAAGAGGAAGAGGAAGACCTAGAAAAAATCCACTTCCAGATGAAAATGCACAACCAATTGAAAAGAAAAAAAGAGGAAGACCTAGAAAAAATCCATTACCAGAAGAAACACAAGAACAATATATATTACCAGGAATGGAAGAAGAAACAATACCAACAATACAAGATTTAGATGATGAAGAAGAAACAATATTACCAGGAATAGGAGAAACACAAGAAACTTCTATTCTACCAGGGGTAGAAGAAACACAAGAAGATGATATTCTTCTACCAGGGTTAGGAACAACACAAGAAGACGACATTCTACCAGGGTTAGGAACAACGCAAGAAGATAATATTCTACCAGGATTAGGAACAACGCAAGAAGATAATATTTTACCAGGGTTAGGAACAACACAAGAAGACGACATTCTACCAGGGTTAGGAAGAGCACAAGAAGACGACATTCTACCAGGGTTAGGAGGAACCCAAGAGGATAATATTCTACCAGGGTTAGGAGCAACCCAAGAAGACGATATTCTACCAGGACTAGAGCAAACACAAGAAGAAACAATGTTACCAGGAATAGAGAAAAATGAAGAATATACAGTATTAAATACAAATCAAGAAACAAAAATTCAAGAGCCTGAAAGTACAATAGACATAAATAATATACTTTCAGAAGACCAAAAAATAGTAACATTTGTAGGAACCAGCAAAAATGGAACATCATTTATAGTAAACAACCTAGCAGAAATGATATCAAATGCAGGAATTGATGTTGCAATATTAGATACCACACAAAACAGAAACTCATATTATATATACACAAAAAACGAAGAACAACTAAGAAACATTGCAATGAATAGCATAGCTGGACTAGCAAATGGAATAGCAGAAGGAGTAAAAGTACATAATAATCTTACAATATACACATCATTACCAGAAGAAGGGGAAATGATAGTAAATGTAGACAAAATACTACAAACATTAGCCCAAAAGCATAAACTTATATTAATAGATGCAGATTTCAAAACACCAATTGGCTATTTCAAACAAGCACAGCAAATATATTTAGTACAAACTTTAGACATTTTAACAATACAACCATTAACAGCATTCTTAAGAGACCTAAAAGCAAAAAATATACTAGATGAAGAAAAATTAAGAATAGTACTAAATAAAACAGTAAGAATAAGGGGAATTACAGACAAAACAATAATAGGGGGAATGGCTTATTACAATGACCCTGCAATGTCTTTTATGACAGAATTGTTTGACAGAAATAGTGTAAAATATGTAAACATACCATTTGAGCCAGAAACATATGTAAGATATTTAGAAGGAATAATAGAATGTGAAATATCATTAAAAGGATATTCAAAGCAATTCATGCAAACCTTAAAAGAATTAGCAATAATGGTATATCCAAAATTAGGAGAAAACACAAAAAATAACAAAGGATATAGACCACCATCTATAAGTGGTAAAAAAGCTAACAAAAATGAAGGAGAAAACAATTTTACACCTAGTATGAATAATGCATTAAATCAAATGAAAATGAAATACTAAAAGAAGGGGGAAAAATTGTGATAATAGCAGTAGTTATAGTATTAGTTTTAATAGTTATAGGACTAATAATATATAATGTAAAAATACACAGTAAGATACAAAAATTTAGAAACATAAATCAAAGAATAACAAACTTATCAGTAGTACAAGACTTTATAAATGCAATAGGAGAAACATCTTCAGTAGATCAAAAAATAAAAAGAATAAATGAAATATTAATAGAAAAATATGAAATAAAATACTCAACAATAGTTGTATTTGATGGAGCAGAATATCAAGTAAAAGCTTCAAATGTAGACTCTAAGCATTGGGATTCTTTAAGATCTTTACAAGATGTAGACATGTTTAAAGATAGTATAGAAACAGCAACCCCTAAATATGTAACAGTAAACGATGAAAAAGAAAGATTACCATATCAACAAATGGAATTTGGCAGAGCCAAATCTGCCATATTCTTTCCACTTTATATAGACAATGTATATATAGGATATTGGATAATGGAAAGTGGAACACCACATGATTTTGACAATGTAGACACAAGTGTACTAGAGATAATAAAAGAAAACATAGTATCAGTATTAAAAACAATAGTGCATCAAAAAACGTTAGAAACAATAGTAAGAAAAGACCTATTTACAGGACTTTATTCAGAAGAATATTTATATGGAGAAGGCAAAAGAATAATAGATCAATATACAATTTCAACAATATGTATGTTCAAAATAATAAACTTACAAAAAATAAACAAAGAAACATGTAGAGAATTAGGAAATAAAGTTATAACAAAAATAAGTGAATATATAAAAGAAAACATATCTTCAGAATACGTATTTGTAAGATACATGGGGCCAAAATTTGTTATAGCGTTTTCAGGAGTAGATACAAATGCAGTAGCAGGTTTTTTAAATGATATTAAAGAGAAATTAGAAAGTTTAAACATATCACTTACAGACCAAGAAATTCAAGAATCAAAATTAGAAGTTACAGAAAACAAAAAAGAATGTAAAGGTGTAGTAAGAGCTAAATTAAACTTTGTAATATCTTCTTATTATAAAGGAACAGGATTAGAAGAAGTTCTAAAAAAATTAGAAGAATACCTAGATACAGCAGATGCAAATGAAAGTGACATAACTAATATATAAAAGGGGGAAAACGTATGGAATTTGACAAAACAATGCATTTTAAAGTTGAAAGAGATGAAAGCATAAAATGTCAGCAAGTATTAAAAGAAGTTTATGAAGCATTAGTGGAAAAAGGATATAATCCAATAAATCAGATAGTAGGTTATATTTTATCAGGAGATCCTACTTATATAACAAGCCATAATAATGCAAGAAATAAAATAAGAACAATAGAAAGAGACGAATTACTAGAAATGATGGTAAAAAAATATATAGGGATAGACGATAATTAAGAAAAAGTTTTTTGGTTTTATGCCTTAAAAAAAGCGAAAGGAATAAAAAATTAAAATGAGAATATTAGGCATAGATTATGGAGAAGCAAGAGTAGGTCTTGCAATTACTGACGAATTAAACATAACAGCACAAGGATTGCAAACAATTGAAAGAAACAACTCAGACAAAACCATACTTAGAAAAATAGATGAAATACTTAATGAATATTCAGACATAGGAACAATAGTTGTAGGAATGCCATTCAATATGGATGGAACAATTTCAAAAAGGGCAGAAATAACAGAAAGTTTTATACACAAATTAAAATGTAAATATAACCATTTAAAAATAGACACAATAGATGAAAGATTAACAACTGTAGCAGCCCATAAAACAATGAATTTTTTAAATATAAACAAGAATAAAAAGAAAAATATAGTAGATACTATATCTGCAGTATATATTTTAGAAACTTATTTAAATAAAATGAAAAATGCATTGCAAAAAAAATAAAAATACGTTATTATATAATCATAATACAAAAAAGAAAGGAGAAAAAATATGGAAGAAAATTTTGAAGGAGATGAACTAGACAACATAGTAGTATTAAATGACGAGGAAGGTAATGAAGTAAAATTTGAATTTTTAGATTTAGTAGAATTAGATGATGAAGAATATGTAGTATTATTACCAATTTCAGAAGATGGAGAAGAAGAAGAAGGCGAAGTAGTAATTTTAAAAGTAGAAGATAGTGATGATGAAAATTCTGAAGACGAAGAATATGTAAGCGTAGAAGATGAAGAAACATTAAATAAAGTATTTGAAATCTTTAAAGAAAAATTTAAAGATGATTTTGACTTTGTAGACTAAATATAAAAAAATAAATATGTAGGAGGAAAAACAAATGAAAAATTTTTCTACATGGATGATAGTAATGTTTATGGCAATGTTTTGGGTATTTAGAGTACTTGTAGCAGTAAGTTCAGAATTTGGTTCAGGATTTGCAGGATTTGAACCATTAAATCTTCAAATGGAAATAATATTGCTATTTGTAGTACTAGTTTGTATGATACTAGTAGTAAAAAGAAAATTAGTAGGTGGACTAATATATTTATTAGGATATGGAATGTATTTTGGAGTAGACCTATTTAATAATGTAAGCAAAATGTTAGAAGCAGGAGAAGAAGTTTCTATGCTTTCTATTTATGCAAACAGCTTTGCATCACTTTTAGGAATGATTTTAGCAATAGCTGTATTATTAGATTTATTAGCAGACAAAGGTAGAAAAGCAAATCCAAAAGATAAAAAAACAGATTGGTTCTATACAAACGAACAGTATGATAGACAAATGGACGATAGAGCAGATAAAAATAATTATAGAACTTTATAAGAAAAAAGAAAAATGTGTAAGATAAAAAAGTCTTACACATTATTTAATAGAAATAAATTATAAAAAAAGGGAAGTGAAAATAATGAACGATGAAAAAGAAAAATCACCAAAAGTCAACATCAACTGGTATCCAGGGCACATGGCAAAAACTAAAAAACAAATAATAGAAGACTTAAAACTAGTAGACATAGTAATAGAACTTTTAGATGCAAGAATACCAATATCAAGTCAAAATCCAGACATAGCAGAAATAACAGCAAAAAAGAAAAAAATAATAATATTAAACAAATGCGACTTATCAGACCCAAATCAAAATGAAAAATGGATAAAACACTTTGAAAAAAAAGGAATGCAAGCTGTATTAGTAGACTCTAATTCCGGAAAAGGCATACCAGAAGCAATAAGAAAAATAGAAAAAGAAATGGAAGAAGAACTTAATAAGCAAACCCAAAAAGGAAGAATTGGCAAAAAAATAAGAGCAATGGTGCTAGGAATACCAAATGTAGGAAAATCATCTTTTATAAATAGAATATCCAAAAAAACATCAGCAGGAGTAGGAAACAAACCAGGATATACCAAGCAAAAGCAATGGATTAGAATTAATGAAAAAATAGAACTATTAGATACACCGCGGAGTTTTATGGCCAAAATTTGATAATGAGCAAATAGCACTAAATTTAGCATTTACAGGAACTATAAAAGAAGAAATACTACAAAAAGAAGAAATTGCATATGAATTAGTAAAATTTTTATTAGAAAACTATAAAAGCAACTTATGTAAAAGATACAATTTAGAAGAAACATATGTAGAAAACATCCTATCTAATACAAATCAACCAAAAAACAATAACATATATGAAATAATACTAGAAATAGGTAGAAAAAGAGGATGCATAATTTCAGGTGGAAATATAGATGAAGAAAAAGTATCAAAAATAATATTAGACGAATTTAAAAATGGAAAATTAGGAAAAATAACATTAGAGGTAGTAAAATAATGGAAGAATTTATAAATATAGAAAAAAGTAAAACAGATATTGACATGATGCCACCATTAACATGGGCGTACATTGGTGATTGTGTTTATGATTTATATATAAGAACAAACTTAATAAATAAAACAAATTTAAATGCCCATAAATTACATATAGAAACTATAAAATATGTAAAAGCTCAAGCACAAGCTGAATATTTAAAAAAAATATATGACAAACTAACAGAACAAGAAAAAGAAATAGTAAGAAGAGGAAGAAATACACAAAGTCACCACTTGCCTAAAAATGCAAGTGTGCAAGACTATATGTATGCGACAGCATTTGAAGCTTTAATAGGTTATTTATATTTAACTAAGCAAAATAAAAGAATTAGAGAAATTTTACAAATTAATGCTTAGCAATAAAATACTGTAAATCAAAACAAAATAAACAATAAAATACTGCAAATCAAAATAAAATAGTAACAAAAAATATTATAAATCAAAATTAAAAAACGGAAATACTTGCATAAAAACATAAGTATAAAGAGCAGCAAATAGCCCTTGAAGCAATTTGCCATATATGTAAGGTTTTATAGACAAATCAGTTTTTGATGTTATACTATAAACCTGAAGCAAAATTGAAATTCCGCCAAATCCGAAGTAAAAATGAAGTAAAAAGTATATTCACAGAAAGTTTTTTACAAGCGATATTAGAAATAGTATTAATACCATTAGTTATTTCCAAAAAGCCACTAAGTAATGGCTCAATAAAACTAGTATTTAAATTAAGCATATTAAATATTGGACTAAGAATATCAGAAAAAATATGAAAAACACCACTAGTTTTTAATATAGAAATTATGCTTGAAAAAATTACTACAAAGCCACCAATAAGTAAAATAGTAGATATACTGCTTGTAATACTTTCTGCTAAAACTTCGCCCAAATTTGAAAAATTAACGACATTATTTTTAGCTTCGTTTTTAGCAAAAACATTTACAGAACTTTTTTTATTTGCTTTCCAAAATCTAAATAAAATTCCAACTGTAATGCAAGCTAGTAGATGAGTAATAAAAAGCATAATGCCAATTGATGTATTTTTAAACATTAAAATTCCAACTGTACCAATAATAAAAAGAGGACCAGAATTATTTGTAAAACTAAGAAGCCTTTCACACTCTTCTTTAGAGCAAATATTATTCTTTCTAAAATTAACAGCAATTTTTGCTCCTACTGGATAACCACTTATAATACCCATAATAAAAGCAAAGGCCCCTTCACCTCTTACATTAAAAATGGGCTTCATAAAAGAGTTCAAAAAATAACCAATTTGACTTATCAAATTAGTATGCATTAACAATTCAGTAGCCACAAAAAATGGAAATAAAGAAGGAATTACAGAATTAACCCATAATTGTAACCCATTTTTTACGGCAGGTAAATTTGTTTTAGAAAAAATTAATAAGCAAACAGTAAAAACAAGAAAAAGAAAAGCAAAAAAATTTCTTTTAACTTTTATTACATAAATATTAGAATTTTGCATACTAAAAATCAACCCTTTCTAAGTACAAGAAGTGTTTTAGTAAAATATATTATAAGGGATTTAAAAATATGCAAAATTAATAAAGGCTACATTTTTTGTTCTAGCACAAATTTTTTTCCATTTAGATAATTTAAAATGCCACTTTCAGTTTTAAAATTAAATTTTAAAATATAACTACAAAGCATTTGATATTTTTTTGCAAATTTTTTATTAATTTCATTAATTCCATATTTACCGGTCACCAATAATAGGGTATCCAATATGTGCCAAGTGTGCTCTAATTTGATGGGTTTTTCCGGTTTGAATTTCCACGTCTAAAAGAGAAGTATTTTTTCTCTTTTCCAAAACAGTAAAAGTTGTGCAAATTTTTATATAACCTTTTTTTGGTGTATTACTAATATAAACAAGAGATTTTTTATTATCCTTAAATAAATAAGCCTCAGCTCTTAAAAAAGTAAATTCAGGAATTCCATAAACTAATGCTAAATAATGTTTTTCTATTTCATGTTTTTTAAATTTTTCTAATAATATATTATATGCTGTTTCATTTTTTGCAAACAAAATTAAACCAGTAGTATTTCTATCTAGTCTATGACAAGGCATCGGTTTAAAATTTAAATTGCTATATTTTTTATGAACAAGAGTTGTTAAACTATTTTCGCCAGTTACTTCTATATTATAGGGTTTATTTAAAATTAAAATATTAGCATCTTCAAAAAATACATCAATTTTAGATGTATTTTCTAACACATTGTCAGAAATGTATATTGTTATTTCGTCATTTTCTAAAACATTTACATTTGCATTTATTCTTTTGCCATTTATTTTTATGTCTTTTTTTCGTAAAGTTTTATAAAATAAGTTATATGATACATTTGGCAATTTTTCCATTATAAAGTTATCTAATTTTTTTCCATTATATTTTTTATCTACAATCAATTTTTTCATATTCATATTATATAATAAAATGATGCAATATGCAAGGTGTCCACATGGCACAGAAAAATTGATATTAGGGGTATAAAAAAAGTAAAATTTGTGGTATAATATGGCAAAAGAAAAAATAAAGGAATATAATAAATAATTTCATGAAAGGAAATATACAATATGCAAAGAATAAAATTAAAAGATAGAGTTTTACCAAAATATACAAAAGGAGAAGAAATTTTTAATATGACATCACATATAGTTGGTGCAGTATTAGGAGTTGTTGCAACTGTACTATGTATAGTGTTTGCAGCAGTACATGGAAATGTTTATGGAGTTATAAGTGGATCAATTTATGGAATTACGATGATAATTTTATATACCATGTCAAGTATATACCATGGTTTAAGTGCAAAAAGATATTCTAAAAAAGTTTTTCAAGTATTAGATCATTGTTCAATATTTTTATTAATAGCTGGTTCATATACGCCATTTGCATTATGCACAATAAGGCAAGTAGAATTAGCAAGTGGATGGATAATATTTGGTGTAATATGGGGAATAGCAATTTTAGGAATTATATTAAACTCAATAGATATTAAAAAGTTTAAAGTATTTTCAATGGTATGTTATTTATTAATGGGATGGTGTATTATATTAAAAGCATATTTATTACCTAAAACCCTTGGTATAGCTGGAGTTGTACTTCTAGTAGCAGGAGGAATAGCATATACAATAGGAGCAATAATTTATGGTTTTGGAAAAAAGCATAAATACACACATTCAATATTTCATTTATTCATTTTATTAGGAAGTTTTTTACAATTTATGTGTATTTTGTTGTATGTAATGTAAATAAAAAATGCAAATTTGAAAAACAGAGAATAAGTGAGATTAATATATGAATAAACAAGAAAAACAAATTTAAAAAGAGAAAATAAAAATAAAATAGAAAAAATTTAAGTTGTAAAAATAACAATATAATGTTACAATATAAATAACTTAAATAAGAAAATAAAAACCCCTGCGTAGTGCGTAAATACTTTAATTTTTAGAACCAACAAGTGATAAGAGGGGCCAGATCTCTAGAATATGGCGTGCAAGCTCACCAAGAGTTATTTAAATTAAATAACCAAGAAGTGAGAAGCCCATGAATATTCAGGTAGGCACCCACCTGTTTAAGAGCAGGTCCTTAAAAATTCAAGACTTCTACGGCTAAGGCGGGGATTTTTTGTGTTTACAAAAAAGGAATAGCTAACAAAATTTAGCTAATTCCCAAAGTATAAATAGCTTTAGCATATATTTTAGTCATTAGTATTAAATTATCGATAGAAATAAATTCATCAATTTGGTGGCACATATCTTTATCACCAGGAAAATTAGGCCCAAAAGAAACACAATTTTCAAAAGCCCTAGAAAATGTAGCTCCACCAATAGCAATAGGTTCAAAATTAGAATTAGTTTCTTCATTAAAAATATTGCAAAGAGTTTTTACCAAAAAATTATCTTTAGGAATATACAAAGAATCTTGATGTCTTTCAATATCTAAATCTATATTAATATATTTGCTAGTATATTTTGTAAATGCATTACCAATTTCTAGAACAGGTTTTGTAACAGGAATACGCAAATTAAGTCCAATTTTTATAATATCATTTTTAAATTCAAAATTGCCTACATTTAAAGTTAAAATTCCAGATTCATCTTCAAAATTAATTCCTAGACTTTTACCAGTAAATTCAGTGTTTATGTATTTTTTGAAAAAGCTAAATAATTCAATATTAATTGAATATAACTCAAAAATATCATTAAGTACTAAAATTAATCTAGAAATAGCATTTACTCCTAAATCTGGATGTGCAGCATGTGCTTGAATGCCATAAGAAGTAAGTTTTACAGCATTTTCACTTATTTTATAAATATCTATTTCAAAATTATATTTAGTAATAATATTTTTTAAGTTTAAAATAAAATCATCCATGCAAATTTCTTTAATTTCTAAAATGATACTACAAACTTTAGGCACAACATTTAGTGGATTGTTATTACAGTCTATATTTTTTATTATTATTTTTTGATTAGGATAATTAACAAAGGTAGATTTTAAATAACAAGAAAGCACAGCCTTTTCAGCATAAATGCAAGGGAAATCAGCATCTGGGCTAAAGCCAATAGTAGGTATTTCTTGAGTTTTTTTGTAATAATTAATGCATTGCCAATTAAGCTCTTCATTTAAGCCTAAAATTAGCCTAACACGTTTATTTAATTTGCAATTTTCCATAACAGCTTTCATTGCATATAAAGAACTTATAACAGCTCCTTTATCATCAATAGCACCTCTACCATAAATTTTATTATTAGAAATTTGACCGCTAAAAGCAGGAAATGTCCATCCTTTACCTTCTGGAACCACATCTAAATGTGCAATAATTCCAAGTAGCTCTTTTCCTTCACCAAATTCAATATATCCACAATACCCATCAACATTTTTAGTTCTAAATCCTAAACTTTTACCTAAATTTAAAGTAAATTCTAAAGCATCATTTATATTTTTCCCAAATGGCATAGAAGGGTCATCTGAATGCTCATATACACTTGGAATTTTTATCAAATTTTGAGTGTTTTCTATTATTTTTTCTTTTGAATTTTCTATAAATTTATTAAGCATATAACCAGTCCTTCCACTCTTTTTTTAATATTATTACATTTACCTATAAAAAATGCAAATAGAGATAAATAATTGCAAAATGCAATTAAAAAATATTGCAAAATGAAAAAAGTTATGCTATATTAAAAATATAAATTAAAACTATTTTTTAATAAGTATACAATTAAAGAAATAGGAGATAATAACAAAAAGATTAAATAATAAGAAGGGAGAAACAGATGAAGAAACAAATCGAATTAAAAAATTTAAAGGAGAAGAAAAAAAGTAATAAGTTGAAGTTTGCTAAACAACGTAAAGCTAGAGGAATAACACTAATTGCGTTAGTAATAACCATCATAGTGTTATTAATCTTAGCAGGAGTAAGCATAGCAACCCTAACAGGAGAAAATGGAATATTAACAAGAGCAAGTAAGGCAACCGATGAAACAAGGGCAGCAAGTGTAGAAGAAGCAGTAAACTTATGGAAAATAGACAATGAAAGTAATAATTATGGTTCAAGTACTACAACTCAAGATATAAGAGAATTAGTAGATGATTTAGTAGAACAAAAATTATTAACAGAAGATGAAAAAGATGAAATATTAGGAAATGCAAGTAAAGATATAGAAGCAAGCTATCAAATAAAAATAGGGGACAGAACAATAAAATTTGCAAATGAAAATTGGGATGGAGAAAAGAAAGTAAATGCACCAGTATTAAAAGCAGGAATGACACCAGTATACTGGGATGCTGATGGAAAAGAAATAAAAAAAGGTGCTGGCACAGGTTTTGAAGACAGCAAGTGGTATGATTATAAAGCAAAAACTGAAGCAGGAGATAATACAGAAAGTAAATGGGCAAATGCAATAACAGAAGATGGAAGTTACTGGGTATGGATACCAAGATATGAATATAAACTAACACCAATTGAAGGAGATGCAGAAGCAGGAACGATAGAAGTAAAATTTATACCAACAACAGTAACAGAAGCAGATACAACAGACTATAAAGTGCATCCAGCATTTAAAAATGGAAGAAGTAATAATTATATGAATGGCGAATGGGATAGTGAAATCTCAGGAATTTGGGTAGCAAAATATGAAATGGGTATGGAAACAAAAGAAAGTGAAGCATCTGGATGGCAACCAAAAACATTAACAGGAAGTACTAGTACTACAGATTCAGTGGGAGACTTAGCAACTTCAAACACAATAAGAGCAGTAAGTAAACCAGGCATCTCATCATGGAGATTTATAAGTATAGGAAAATCATATGATAATAGTTATTATTATGATAGGAGCAAAGAAAGTCATTTAATGAAAAATAGTGAATGGGGAGCAGTAGCATATTTAACACATAGTCAATATGGAAGAAATGG
>CANRPI010000031.1 GCA_947632475.1 uncultured Clostridia bacterium
TTTTTTATAAGTTTAAGATAAATTTTAAAATTTTTACATTATAATTATATGTTTTTTAAATATGTCTATAATCTTATTTAGATTATAGTTTTTTAGCGTCTTAAAATCGTTTTTAAGGCGCTTTTATATTTTATTAAACAAGTTACATTACTTAAATTATAATTCTAAATATCATTTTATTATGATGATCTAAAAAATATCATAAAAATACTGGAATTTCAGCAATTTATAAAAACCTCTAAAAATGGCTAAAAAAGCGACGCACGAGGATCGATTTTAAGACGATTAAAAATAAAAGTAATGAAGTTATATGTCTAAAATAAGAGCTTAATAGAGGCTGAAATCAAGATATAGCAAGAAGTGTAGGTATTATAGGTATATGTTTGAAGTCCTACTCCTATTTGCACAAAACTTTGATTTTGTGCAATGTTATATATTTCTTTTTATACTACTTTTGATCTATCCCTCTATGCTATCTCCTGTTGTTTTTTATAGATTATTTTTGCCTGTTACCCTTTTTACATTTACTACAAATATTGCCAAATTATGTAAAATATGATAAAATTAATAGAGGTGGTAATATGTTATATATAATATTATTAATAGTTATAGTACTACTAATAATTGAAAAATTTCAAGATAAACAAATAATAGAAAATCAACAAAATATTAAAAACATAAATGAATATATGAAAAAAAAGAATATTTATTAACTCCAAATTTACATCGAATAAAATAGAAAAACTTGACATATAATAAATTAAATGCTAAAATATATTTAGCAATTGCAAAAAGACTTTTCACGAAGTTAAAAAAAGACTAGGACACGAGCATTCCTAGTCTTTTTCTTGCTAATCACCAAAATGCTTTACAATTAAGTAAATTACATATAATGCTAGCAATTTTATAAAGCTTTTCACGAAGCTAACCTCCTTCCTACCACTTGAGTAAGTCGGCATATTTACTATAAACTACTTGTATTCTTTTGTCAACAAACACAATTATATATATTCTAAAAAAAAAATAGAGGTTTTACTCCCCTATCTTTATATTTCATCTATAATCTATATTTTTATAAATATTTATCTAATTATTTAAATCTTCTAATAAAATTATCAATCTTATCTAAAAATTCCTCATTGTTCTTAGTTTGAGTCATTAAAGATATAACTTGTTCTGTTACATCAGCAACTGGCATACTATTCATAGCTTTTCTTAAAGCAAAAACTGTTTCTCTTTCTCTAGGAGATAAAAGCAAATCTTCTCTTCTAGTACCTGATTTATTAATATCAATAGCTGGGAAAATTCTTTTTTCAGACAATTTTCTGTCCAAATGTACTTCCATATTACCTGTACCTTTAAATTCCTCAAATATAACATCATCCATTCTACTTCCAGTATCAATAAGAGCAGTTGCCAAGATAGTTAAACTTCCGCCATTTTCAATATTTCTAGCAGCTCCGAAGAATTTTTTAGGTTTATGAAGTGCAGCTGGATCCATACCACCAGATAAAGTTCTTCCAGATGATGGAATTACTAAATTGTAAGCTCTTGTTAATCTTGTTATACTGTCTAATAATATAACTACATCTTTACCATGTTCTATTATTCTTTTAGCTCTTTCTAATACCATTTCAGCAACTTTTACATGATGTTCTGGTAGCTCATCAAATGTTGAGTGTATAACTTGTCCTTTTATAGAACGTTTCATGTCTGTAACTTCTTCTGGTCTTTCATCAATTAATAATACAATTAGTTCTACTTCAGGGTTGTTTTGAGATATGCTATTTGCAACTTTTTTTAATAAAGTTGTTTTTCCTACTTTTGGTGGAGCTACAATCATTCCCCTTTGCCCTTTTCCTATTGGACACATTAAA
The DNA here is from genome assembly GCA_947632475.1 of uncultured Clostridia bacterium. Lineage (GTDB taxonomy): Bacteria > Bacillota > Clostridia > TANB77 > CAG-508 > CAG-269. The sequence goes on from CANRPI010000031.1 coordinate 1,878, forward strand.
TCTATTATTCTGGTTGCATAATCGTTTGATATGGTTTCTAATTTTAGTCTTTCTTCAGGATATATTGGTGTTAATTCGTCAAATCTCTTTCTTTTTGCAGCTTTTTCAGGATGTTCTCCATTTACTTCTCCAACAAATATTAATGATGGAAATTTTTCACCTTCCCTATATCTTGAAATTCCTTTTATGATGTCTCCTGTGTCAAGTTTAAATCTTCTTATTTGTACCATTGATATATATACATCTTTTTCGCTTGATAAATAGTTGTCTCCTCTTAAAAATCCGTACCCATCTGGCAATATGTCTAATATACCTTCAACTATTTCATCACCTTCATTTGTTAGTTTGTAGTCTATTATACGATTTCCATTCTCATCATATTGTTTTTCTAATATATCTTTTTCTTCTTTGTCTTCTGACATTATTGTTTCCTTTTCACTAGTATTACTTTGTATTGATAAAACTTGTTTTAGCATAGTTATTAAGTCATCTTTTTTTAGTTTTGAAATATTTTTTATGTTATGCTCCTTTGCTAAATTTTTTAGTTCTGTTAATGTCTTTTCTTCTAAATCTGACATAAATTCCTCCTTGTTTTTTATTATTATATATTTTTTTATGGAAATTTTAAACGAATTAATAACAACATTAATTATAACATATTTTGTAAGAAAATGGAACATTTTTTGTAAAAACATGAAAAATTTATATGTTTTCTTTATTTTAAATAAATAACAAGACATAAAATAATATTATTATGTCCTGTATTATGAAAATTGTTCAAGTTAATATCATGTAAATGAAATTACATGGCGTTGTCTATGTATACTCTTTCATTTGGATAATACATATCTAATTGCTCTCTTGCTGTTTGCTCTATAAATTCTTCTGAATTGACATTTTCTTTTTTACTTTGTAATTCTTGATTGTATGTTTTTGCTTCTTCTATTTCTTGTGTTAGTTTTTTTGCATTGTCACTATATTGGTTAAGTTTTTTTTGTTGGCTTATTAATGTAAATATTACATATATGGCTATTATAAATATTAATAATTTTTTATATATTTTTTTGTTTTTTTTCATAAGTGTTTTCTCTCCTATTTCTATTGTAAACTCAATTTCATCTAAATATATATTTCTACATAAATTTCAAAATTCCTTTTTTATTTTTAATTTTTTGGAATTATTTTTTGAAATTTTAAAATTTTTTAAATTATTATGTAGTTTTTTTGATGTTTTTGTAGAAATTTTTTGTAAGTTTATTGTTATAAATGAAATAGGCTTTATAAATATTTTTCTTATTAGTTTCAATGTTATTTTTAATGGAATATATATTATTTTTATTATTTTTTTTATAACTTTTTTTGTGAATGTTATTATGTTTACATTTACTTTTATTATGTATTTACTAGCTACTAACATATAAATTATTGTACCTATTAATATTCCTATAAACATAAAGAATCGTATTTCTCCATTGCTAAATACAAATATTGAATATAAAATTATTGCTCCTGTTAAAATCCAAAATAATATGTCTTCTATATATGTAATTAAATCTGCAGTTTTAAAACTTTTTCTTAAAATTCTAAAAAAATCGAATATAACACCAATAAGTATTCCATTAGCTATGAAAATTAAAAATAAATATGCCTGATTTGTAATCATCTATTTATGTCCCCCATTTAGATTTTAAATTTTAAGTATTATTTGAATATTTTTCCTAATAAACTTGTTTTATTTTCTTTATTTTCCTTGTCACTATAAGCTAAGTAAGAAATTTCTCCTTCAACTATTACTTCAGATGTGTCTATGCTTAATTTGTTTATTCTTAAATTTTCACCTTTTACAGTTAAAAGCCCAAGTTCAGTTTCTACCATTACAACTTGATCATCAAAACTTAAAACATCTAAAACTCCAGATATGCTTAATTTCCCCCTATTTTCTAATATTAGGTTCTGAATAACACCTGTATTTATACTTTTTCTCTCATCTATGGTCATTTTATTGTACCTCCCATATATTTTTCTTGCTAAATTATATATATTCACAGTTTGTCTTATTTAGAACCAAAATGAAAAGAAAAATCCCAAGTAAAAGTTACTTGGGATTTTTCCTTAGTAAATATAATTTTAAAATATTGCTTTATGCAATTTTTCAATTATGTCATCTTCTAACTCATTTTTAAATGTAATGGAAATTTTAGATTCTGAAACCTCAAAATTTAGCATATCTAGTTTATTATTTTCTATTACATCAATTACTTTTTTAATTACTTGTAAGTTTCTAATTACACCATTTCCAACTATCGAAATTCTAGAAACTTCCTTCTTTACAATGCTTTTTATAGTATTTTCTTCAATAATATCTGTAATTATAGTTCCAGGCTTATCATTAAATGTAGATTTTGTTATAATTGGCATTTTAAATTTTTGTCCAATTTCAACACATCTGTTATGAAGTACTTTAGCTCCTTCTCCAGAAATTTCTAACATTTCTCTATATGATAGGGCTGGGATTTTTTTTGCGTCTTTGCATTTATTTGGATCTGCTGTATATACTCCATCAACATCTGAATATATATAGCAATTTTTTGCGTTTAGACTTGCTGCAACCGCTACTGCAGTAGTATCAGAGCCTCCTCTTCCAAAAGTAGTTATATCCATATTTTCATTTATTCCTTGAAAACCTGCAATAATAACTATTTTCTTTTTATCAAGTTCTTTTAAAATTCTAGTTGTATCAATATTTTCAATTAATGCATTTTGATTTGTATTGTTTGTGTATATTCCTGCTTGCCATCCTGTTAATGATATTGAGTCATATCCCATAGATTTAAGTAATATGCTTAATTTTGCAGTTGAAATTTGTTCTCCTATACTTAATAATGCATCTAATTCTCTATTTTCAATGTCATTGGCTAGTTCTTTTGCCTCTGATATCAATTTATCGGTGGTTTTTCCTTGAGCTGATAGAACAACTACTATATTATTTCCTTTATCATATAATTCTATTATTTTGTTTGCAACTAATTTTAATTTTTCATTGTCTGCAACTGAACTTCCACCAAATTTTAGTACTATAGTGTCCATTTTATCTCATCCTTTTTAATCTATACCGTTTAAAGGGTAATTTAAATTTAAATATGCCCTATTTAATAATATTCGTCATATAAGGATTATGTTAATTCTAAATTTTCATTTTTAAATAACTTTCCATAAATGCGTCAATTTCTCCATCCATTACAGCTTGAACATTTCCTACTTCGTAGTTTGTGCGATGATCTTTTACCATTGTATATGGACAAAATACATATGAGCGAATTTGACTTCCCCAAGCTATATCCATCTGGTTTCCTTTTAAATCTTCTATTTTTTCTTTTTGTTCTTTTTCTTTTAAGTCTAATAATTTTGATTTTAACATTTTCATAGCGGTTTCTCTATTCTGTATTTGAGAACGCTCAGATTGACATGCTACTACTATATTTGTTGGTATATGTGTTATTCTTACTGCTGATGATGTTTTGTTTATGTGCTGTCCACCTGCTCCTGATGCCCTGTATGTGTCAATTCTTAAATCATCTGGATTTATTTCAATTTGTATGTCATCTGTTATTTCTGGCAAAACCTCAACAGAAGCAAAAGACGTATGTCTTCTTCCTCCGCTATCAAATGGGGAAATTCGAACTAATCTATGTACCCCCATTTCCCCTTTCATATAGCCATAACTGTTTTCTCCAATTATTTCAAATGTTACACTTTTTAGTCCTGCCTCTTCCCCATCTAAATAATCTAGCTCTTTTACTTCATATCCATTTTTGCTTGCCCATCTACTATACATCCTATATAACATTTCAGCCCAATCTTGTGATTCTGTTCCACCAGCTCCTGGATGTATTGTTACTATACTATTATTGCTATCATATTTTCCAGATAAAAGGGTTGCTAATTCTAATTTATTAAATTCTTTATTTAATTTTGTAGTGTTTTTTAATATTTCTTTTGATATTTCTTCATCTGGCTCTATGTTTACAAGTTCTGTTAATTCTAGTAGATTTTTTAATTCATTTTCTACTCTTTTATAATTTTCGTATTTATTTTTTATTTGTTTTAATTTACTTAATACTTTGTTTGAGTTTTGCAAATCATTCCAAAAATCTGCTTCAGATGTTTTACTTTCTAATTCTTTTAATTCGGCTTCTAGTTTAGCAATGTCAAAGAGAATCTCCTAAATCTTTTAATCGTATAGCTAAATTATTTAATAATTTTGTGTTTTCTTCTAATTCTAACATTTTTCTCTCCTTTATTAGTTTTTGTAATTAATAAAATGTATTATTTATATTAATATATTATCCCATTGTCTTTTTTATACTGTTCCATAGTTTGTATACAATTCTCTCTATCCATTTCTTCTAAGTAAATTAAATTGTTATTTCCTTTTATGAACTCGTAAATATCATCATCTCTAAAGCCTATATTGGCTGCATCTTTTCTAGTACATCCAAAATATACTTGTTTAATGTTTGCCCAAATTATTGCAGATAGGCACATAGGGCAAGGCTCACAAGAAGTATATAATGTATATCCTGATAAGTCATTAGTATTTAATACTTTGCAAGCTTCACGTATTGCTACTATTTCTGCATGTGCTGTTGGGTCTTTGTCTTTTAATACTTTATTATTTCCGTTAGCAATAATATTACCTTCTTTATCAACTATTACCGCTCCAAATGGACCGCCTTCATGCTTAGATATTCCTTTATCAGCATTTTCCTTAGCTTTTTGCATATACATATTCATAAATTATCTCTTCTTTCTTATAACATTACTTGTATTATATCATATTTTTTTTAAAAGTTAATATATTTTAAATATTTTTTCTTAGAATGTTACATTAATTATAATATTTCTTTAAAAAGACTTAGAGTTTTATTCTTTAATAATATTCTTACTTCCTATATATGTGGCAATAAAATATGAGCCATATATAATGCCTATTATAATTACAGTTACAATAATTGATGGTAATAATTCGCTTGCTTTTGTAATTCCAGATAATAGATTTAGAGCAAATTGTATTCCAAAAATAGAGTGAATTACTGCAAAAATAAGTGGCATACCAAAGAAAATTCCTATTTGCCTAAATAATGCTTTATTTATCATTTTTTCATCACAGCCGATTTTTCTAAGAATAGTATATCTTTGTTTATTATCACTACTATCTGTTAATTGTTTTAAAGCTAAAATAACACTACTTGCTATTAAAAAAATCAATCCTAAATAAATTGCTATAAATATAATAATAGTTGTTAAACCTAAACTTGATTCTATAATCGAAATTTTACTCATTCCATCTATTTCTATTCCATTATTATCTAAGTTCAAAATTAAATTTGAATCATTTTCTGTAAATATTTTTTCTATTTCTTCTTTTTCTTCATCAGTTATTGCATTATAATTTGCAACCAAAAAATATTTTTCTTTCATTTCTTCTGTTAAATTGCAACTATCTGGAACTAATAAAAACCCTATATTAGTGTGACTTGCTGACATATCAATAAAGCCTTCTTTACATTCATTGTATTTTGATTTATACTTTTTTCCAGCTATTTCTAAAACATTTTTTCCGTCTAGTAATGCCCTATTTCTTATTTGTACTTGATTGTCAAAATCACAAACCATAATATATTCGTCATCATTTAATGAATAGTTTTCTATTCCATAAGCTTTAGCAATTTTATTGTAATCTGATACTTTTATAATTTTTTCTGGTGTACTATAAATAAGATATGGAAATTCTCTATCAATTTCTTCAAACTCATCTCCTAAAAATTTTTCTATTGTTAAATCTTTTTGTGCATATATAGGTATTTCTACAATATCTTTTAATACATTCATATCAAGTCCATTATTTTTTAATGTTTCTGATATTAAAAGTTTTGAATCTTCTCTTTGCTTTTCAGTTGTGATAATTTCTTTACCATAAGCATTTGTATAAATTTCTGGTAAATTTGCTATTTTTTCTAAATTTAAATCAACTGGTGTCATTTCAATTAAATCCTTTTGCATAGAGTTTCTTAAAGATAAACTTGATGATAAAATTGTAATTGTCATAAATAACATTATACAAATTACGCTCATACTTGCAACTGTTGTATTTATTTTGTTATTTATTTGTCTTAATACAAACATATTTGTACCTTTTAAATATACATTTTTCATTTTTTGAATAGTAGTCAAAATAAATCCAGATAAAGACCAAAAAATGGCTACTGTCCCAATTATTCCCATTAAAATTGGTTTTATTAAATCTTTTTCAACTCTTAATGTATTAGTTTTTACTGCTACAATATAGTAAGCATATCCTAAAATACTTACTCCAATAATAAATACTAAAATTGCTAAAAATGGATTTCGTATTTTTACTGTTTCATTTTTCTTATTAGCATTTAGTAAATTAATTAATTTATATTTTGAAACTGTAATGCTATTTAAAAACATAACCGCAACGTACATAACTGCAAAATATATACAAGTTTTTATGCAAGCATCTTTGGAAAATACAAAGCGAAATTCACTCATATCAGCTTCAAATAGTTTTGCAATAAATATAGACATGAATTGTGATGCAAATATTCCTATAATTAATCCGACAATTAGAGATATAATTCCTATAAATATTGTTTCTATTAATATTATTTTGGAGATTTGTCTTTTTCCCATTCCAAGTGTCATATATATACCAAATTCTTTTTTCCTCCTATTTATTAAGAAATTGTTAGCATATACTATTAATAATCCTAAAACAATTGCTACAAATGCAGATACAAAACCAAGCATACTTATTAAAAGAGTTATCATTTCATGGGTTGAGTGTGATACTTGTAACATTGCTTCTTGGCTATCTAATGAGTTAAACATATAGAAAATTGCTACACCTAATACTAATGTTAAAAAATATATGCTATAATCTTTTATACTTTTTGTCATATTTTTTATGGATAATTTAAATAACATTGTTCAAGTCACCTCCAAGAAGTGTTTGAACTTCAATTATTTTTTCGAAAAATTGTTTTCTTGTAGAATTTCCTTTTATTAGTTCGTTAAAAATTTTTCCATCTTTAATAAATAAAATCCTGTTTGCATATGAAGCGGTAAATGCATCATGTGTAACCATTAGAATTGTTGCTTTTAGTTTGTTGTTTAAAAATTCAAAGTTTTCTAATAGTTGTCTAGCAGATTTGGAATCTAAACTTCCGAGTTGGCTCGTCTGCTAAAACTAATTTGGGATTTGTTATTATTGCTCTGCTTGATGCAACTCTTTGCTTTTGTCCTCCTGATATTTGATATGGATATTTATCTAAAATGTCTTTTATTCCTAATTTTTCTGCAATTTCTTTTACTCTTATATCAATTTCTTTTGCACCAATTTTTTGTATTGTTAAAGCTAATGCAATGTTTTCATAACAAGTTAGTGTGTCTAATAAATTAAAATCTTGAAAAATAAAACCTAGTTGTTCTCTTCTAAATTTATTTAATTTGTTTCCTTTTAGTTTTGTAATATCTTGATTGTTAACAATTATATGACCACATGTAACTTTGTCTATTGTTGATATGCAATTTAAAAGAGTGGTTTTTCCTGAACCACTTGCACCCATTATGCCTACAAACTCGCCTTTTTCTACATTAAAACTAATATTGTCTATTGCTTTTGTTAAGTTTGATTTGCTTCCATAGTATTTTTCAATGTTTTGTACTTCTAAAATTCTTTCCATATAAAAAACTCCTTTCAACTTAACTTTATTATAAATTCATTTTAATGTAGTTGCCATCGATTTTGCTTACATTAATCTTACATTTTTGTAATATATTATTTTAATATATACCCCTGCCCCCTTTTCGTTTGTAGTAATTCTTTTAAGTCTAATTCTTCTAATTTATTTCTTAACCTTGTTATATTTACTGTTAGAGTATTATCATCAATAAAACTTTCACTTTCCCATAAGTATTCCATAATTTCTTCTCTTGAGACAATTTTATTTCGTCTTTCATTTAGATATTTTAAAATTCTTATTTCATTTTTTGTTAGTTCTATTTCTTTATTATTTTTTATTATGCTACTATTAGATAAATTTATAATAAAATCTTTTGCATCTATTTTATCTTGAACTTTTTGCATGTTACTTCTTTTTAATAAAGAGTTTGTTTTGGCAAGTAAAATTTGAATGTTAAATGGCTTTGTAATATAATGATCTGCCCCATAATTTATGCTTAGTAATTCATCTATTTCATTGTCCCTACTTGTTATTATTATAATCGGAACATCTGATTGCTTTCTAATTTCTTTGCAAATATATTCTCCATCTGCTTCTGGCAAGTTTATATCTAATAATATTAAATCAGCATTTTTGTTTATTATTTCTTGAATGGTATTGCTAAAGTTTTCTATACTTTCTGTTATATATCCATTATTATTAAAAAATATTTCAAGTTCATTTCTTAATTTTTCATCATCTTCTACTATTAAAATTTTTTGCATTATTTTATACCTCCAATAATTAGATTTGCATAGAACTATGATAATGTTTTGTTTTTTGCCTGTCAATATATTTAATAAAAAAGACGCATAAGATGCTGCGTCTAATTTTATATTTAAATATTTCTTAATCTTAAGGCATTTAATATAACTGTAATACTGCTAAATACCATAGCTAAACTAGCTATCATAGGATTAATTGATATTCCAATAGGTTTAAGTATTCCAATAGCAATTGGTATCATTAGAAAATTGTAAAAAAATGCCCAAAATAAGTTTTGTTTAATATTTCTTATTGTCTTTTTACTAATATATATCAAATTATTAATACTATTTAAATCATTTTTAGTTAATATTACATCAGAAGAATCCATTGCAATATCAGTACCACTATTTACACTAACTCCAATGTCAGCACTTGCAAGCGCTGGGCTGTCATTAATTCCATCTCCACACATCATTACAAAACATTGTTTCTGTTTTAAATCTTTTATAACATTTGCTTTTTGAGAAGGTAATACATCAAAAATAACTTTTGTAATACCAATTTCATTAGCAATTTTTTCTGCAGTAGATTTATTATCTCCTGTTAGCATAATTGTTTTTATTTTGTTTCTATTTAAAGAATCTATTATTTCTTTTGATTCTTTTCTTACAATGTCATTTACACCAATTATTGCAATTAGTTCATTTGATTTTGCTACATATACAATACTATTTCTTTTTTTAGATAGATTTTCTCCATCTTCTAAATGTGAATTATTAATATTATATTTTTCAAGAATTTTACTATTTCCTATAATTAGTTCTTCATTTTCTATTTTTCCAACTATTCCTAACCCAGCTATATTTTCAAATTCTTTTACTTCTAATAATTGCATTTTATTTTCTTGAATATAATCTGTAAAAGCTTTTCCTATTGGGTGAGTTGATTTACTTTCTAAACTAGCAACTAGTTGTAATAGTTTATTTTCTTCTATTTTGCTATAATTTAATACTTCTGCAATTTTTAGTTTTCCATATGTTAAAGTACCTGTTTTATCAAATACAATTGTATCTACTTTTTGTGCATTTTCTAATATTTCACTTTTCTTTACTAAAATGCCTTTACTTGCACATTTTCCTTCACTTACTACAATAGCAAGAGGAGTTGCTAGCCCTAAACTGCAAGGACAAGCTACTACTAAAATTGTAACAAAAGTACTTAGTGCTTCTTTAAATGTACTTCCTAATAATAAATATATTATGAAAGTAATTATTGCAATTATTATAACTGCTGGTACAAAATATCCTGATACTTTATCTGCCATTTTTGCAATTGGTGCTTTTGTATTACTTGCTTCTATAACTAGTCTTACTATTTCTGATATGGTAGATTCTTTTCCTATTTTTTCTGCTCTATATTCTATATATCCGTCATAGTTCATGCTTCCAGCAATTACTTTACTTCCTATTTCTTTTGAAACTGGCTTACTTTCTCCTGTAATAAAAGACTCATCTAAATGTGTTTTTCCTAAAACGATTTCTCCATCTACTGCAATTTTTTCCCCTGGCTTTGAAATAAGTATATCTCCTTTTTGAATTTCATCAATTGTAACTTCTTTTTCTTCACCATTTAGTTTTATTACAGCTTTTTTAGGTGTTATTGTAACTAATTTACTTATGGCTTCTTTTGTTTTGTCTTTGCTAATTCCATCTATATATCTTCCTAATTTTATAAAATAAATAACTATTGCTGCTGATTCAAAGTATAAATTCATGGTATAATTATGGTTTCCTTTTAAAATCATATACATGCCATATAAACTATATAAAAAGCTACTAATTACACCTATTCCTACTAGTGTGTCCATATTAGGTGTTTTATGAATTAAATTTTTATATCCGTTTTTTAAAATGTCAAACCCATACCAAATAAATGCTATTGTTAATATAAGTAAAGCAATTGTATAATTTGTTGCATTTGTATGTGGATTTATAATTTCTAGTGTAGGTAAACTTGCCATATGCCCCATTGATACATACATTAAGATAATTGCAAGTATTGTGAAAATTATAAATTTTATTTTTTCTTTTTTACTTTTTGCTTCAAGTTTTATTTCTTTAAATTCTCCTAAACTTTTAAATCCAGCTTGTTTTACAAATTCTTCTATTTTTGATTGATTTAATATCTTTTCATCATACTCAATTGTAGCATTTGCCATTACTAAATTTACATTTGCACTTTGAATTCCTTTTTGCTTATTTAAATATTTTTCAAGTCCATTTGAACATGCAGAACATGTCATTCCTTCAATAGATAAAATTATTTTTTTCATATTTAATTTTCCTTTTCAACTTCAAATCCTATATCTTCAATCTTTTCTTCCATAGTTTCTTTACTTACACTTTCTTTTGAAGTAACTACTACAATTCCGGTCATTGTGGTTTGCTACAACTTCCTCAATTCCTTCTATATTTTTTAGAGCATTTTTTACTCTATTTTCACATCCATTGCATACCATTCCTTTTACTTTTATAGTTGTTTCTTTCATTTTAATCACACATTCCTTGTATAATATATTTAGGTTTTTAAAAGGTTACCCATAAACCTTTATATAGCAATTATTTCATGATATAAT
>CANRPI010000032.1 GCA_947632475.1 uncultured Clostridia bacterium
CTTTTCTTACTTTAAATTTTATTTATATACTCTTCTACAAGTTTTATTAATTCTTCTGCTGTTTCTATTTGAATTTTACTAAGTACATCTTAATTCTGTTTCTCAACAATTTCATTTTGATTTTTATATATTGAATTCTCTTGTATAACTCCCCTTATAGATGATAGCGGATAAACATTTGTATTTCTGCCAATTACAGTCCCTGGATTTAAAACTGAGCCACACCCTATTTCCACATTATCGCCAAGCATTGCACCAATTTTCTTTATACCTGTCTCTATACTTTTCTCTCCATTTTTTATTACAACTAATTTTTTATCTGCCTTTACATTAGAAAGAATTGAACCTGCTCCCATATGAGATTTATACCCTAAAATTGAATCACCTACATAATTATAATGTGGTACTTGAACATTATTAAACAAAATTACATTTTTTAATTCTGTAGAATTTCCTACCACTACATTATTTCCAACAATTGCTTTTCCTCTTATAAATGCACAATGTCTAACTTCTGTATTTTCTCCAATAATTGCTGGGCCTTTAATATAAGCAGTTGGAGCAATAGTAGCACTTTTAGCAATCCACACATCTTCTCCTACTTTATTATACTTTTCTTTATCTAACTTTTCTCCTAAATTAATAATAAAATCACCTATTTTTGGTAGGGCTTCCCAAGGATATGTAACATTTTCTAGTAGTTCTTTTGCTATTGTTTCATCTAAATTATATAAATTTTTAACTTTACATTCTTCCATTTTCTTACCTCTCTATAAGAATATTACTATTTGTTCTCCAAAATTTTTCATATAATTCTTTTGCTGTTTTTGGGCTGTCTACACCTTCTTTGTTTTTTACAGGTGCAAAATCTTCTTCTCTGTTTCCTCTTAGAATTGCTATATTGTCAAAAAATTCAAATGCATCAAATATAAATGATTCAAATTTATATGAGTTTGGCTCCTCTGGTATTACTTCTTTGCCGTTTTCGTCCATATATGAGTTCTTTTTGAATGCACAATGATACATTAATGGTTCTTTGCTTACTTTTTCTATTGCCTCTATTGTGTATAGATTACACATTATATGTGACTCTCCATATTTTAATTCTCCATTTTTATCTACTTCTTCTGCCATTTTCTTTGGCAATTCTGCATATTCTATTACTTTTGGATGCCCATTCATTTTGCAAAATACTCCTACTTTTTCATGTGGATTTGCTTTTACTACAGATTTTGATGCTATTTGTACTTTGTTTTTTATTGCCATTCCAAGTAAGCTTACATCAGCCATCTTTAATAAAACATTGTCTACTCCACCAATAAATACCCATTTTATGCCTCTTTCTTTCATGTCTGCTAAGCTCCCACTTTCTCTTAATGATGAGTATGTTCCTCCATTTCCATCTGAGGCTTCTTTTATTTTATTGTTTTTTCCTATTAGTAATTTACCTTCTGTGTCAACTAGTGGTAATTCTTTTTGGGTAAATATTATTACGTCTTTTTTATTGTATCCAAAGTAATTATTTTTTTCTAAAAATGCTACTGTTTCTGGATTGTTTTCTCTGCTTGTCATTATATACCAAGGTATACTTGTATTGTATTTTTTATTAGCTTCTTTTAAGTTTTCTGCTAATATTTCAAATAAGTATTTACCTTTTCCGTATACGTCTAATTTAAATGTTCCCTTTGGTCCTGTGTGCCCTAGTCTTGTTCCTTGCCCTCCTGCCATTGTTACTACTGCATATTTTCCGCTTCTTATAATTTGTTCTCCTAATCTTTCAAATTCTTCTTTTTGATTTTTTGTTAGCTTAGCCTTATCTAAATAACTGATTGGTTCTATTTTATTTTCTTTAAATTCTATTTCTTTTTTCGTGTTATCATATAATTCCATTATTTGATGAAAGTCTATTTTGCTTAATTGGTCTAATAACTCTTCTTTTTCTTCTGCTTCTAATTTGTTTAGTAGATTTATTACATGATTTTGTTTGTATGTTTTTAATACTTCTATTATGTCTAAATTTTTTTCCATTTTGTTTTTACCTCCTATAGTATATATATGCTATTTTACATTATATGATATTTTATTTTATTTATAATATCAAGCAATTGCTAATATTTTAACATATGATTTGTTCTTTAGCAAGTTTTTTTTAATAACTTGTCATATTCTAAAATGTTTTTCAATATATATTAACTAAAGTAATTCAAGTGTACAAACATTTCTGTGACTTTAAGTAACAGATTTCTTAAGATTTAAAGGAGGTATATAGATGGATAATACAAGATTGTATCAAGACATCGCAAAAAGAACTGATGGTGACATTTATGTTGGAGTCGTAGGTCCTGTAAGAACTGGAAAGTCTACTTTTATTAAAAAATTTATGGATTTATTGGTAATTCCTAACATAGATAACGAATATAAAAAGGAACGTGCAAAAGATGAGCTCCCTCAAAGTGCAGGTGGAAAAACCATCATGACAACTGAGCCAAAATTTGTTCCAAATGAGGCCATCGAAATTACATTAGATAATAATTTGAAATTTAAAACAAGGTTGGTTGATTGTGTAGGCTATTTAGTTGATAATGCCATAGGCTATTTAGAAGATGATATGCCTAGAATGGTTAAAACTCCTTGGTCTGACGAAGAAATACCTTTTGAGACAGCTGCTGAAATTGGCACAAAAAAGGTTATAACTGAACATTCTACAATAGGAATTTTGGTTACAACTGATGGAAGTTTTACAGATATTCCAAGGGAAGATTACATTAAAGCTGAGCAAAGAGTTGTAAGTGAGTTAAAAGATTTAAATAAACCTTTTATAATTCTTTTAAATTCTATAGACCCAATGTCAAATTATACTCAAGAATTGGCTAATAATTTAAGTGAACAATATGAAACTACTGTTATTCCTATAAATTGCGAAGAGTTAAATATTAATGATATTAATGATATTTTTTCTAAGGTTTTATATGAATTTCCAGTTGACCAAATACGTATTAAATTTCCTAAATGGATTGATGGTTTAGATTATGAACATCCTTTGAAAACTGAATTATATAAAGAAATTAAAGATGCTTTTGCAAATGTAAATGTTTTAAAAGAGGTTTCTTCTTGCATTGATACTATTAAACAAACTGAAATTATTTCTAGAACTTCTATTGAAGATATGCAATTGGGTTCACGGAAATGTTAATGTTAGAGTTGAACTTAAGGAAGAATTGTTTTATAATGTACTTTCTGAAATTACAGGTGTTGAAGTTAATAGTGAAGGTGATTTATTTAGTATTATTTCAGATTTGTCTACAATTAAGAAGAAATATAGTAAAATTGCTTATGCTTTAGATGAAGTTGAACGAAAAGGCTATGGTATTGTTACTCCTACAATGGATGAACTTATTTTAGAAGAACCTGAAATGATAAAACAAGGCTCTAGGTTTGGCGTTAAATTAAAAGCTACTGCTCCTTCTATTCATCTTATAAAGACTAATGTTCAAACTGAGGTTTCTCCAATAGTTGGCTCTGAGAAACAGTCTGAAGAACTTGTTAATTATTTGCTTTCAGGCTTTGAAAATGACCCTAAACAAATTTGGGAATCTAATATTTTTGGAAAGAGCCTACATGAACTTATTAATGAAGGTCTACAAACTAAACTCTCTAAAATGCCAGAAGATGCTCAAATTAAACTTCAAGAAACTTTAGAAAGAATTGTTAATGAAGGCAGTGGCGGACTAATTTGTATTATTTTATAAGGTCATAAATATCCACAGATATAACCTGTGGTTTACTCTTAAAGTTAAGTAAAGCTGAGATGGAACTTTTTTCCTCTCAGCTTTTTTATATCCACTAAACAAGTTAAATTTCAAATCCTTTTGTACTTAAATTAGGATATTCGAACAATTTTCCACCTTCTGTGAAATGTCCACTTGGAATATGGTCAATATTCATATCCTTTGATCCTTTTAAAAAATATTTATATCTTAATCCCTGACTAACCCAACCGTGATTCTCCTGTAATTACTGGGTCATCCCACGTACAATCTACTGCATACCAATTTCCATTTAGTTCTACATAATTCCAAGCATGATTTTCGGTTTTTCCTTGATTATTTGTGCCTTTTCCTATTACTAATGTGCATGGTATATTTAATTCATCCATTAAATATTTGAATGCTCTTGCATATCCTTCACAAACAGCTTCTCCTTTTACTAGAGCTCCATATGCATTATATATATGGGGTTTTGAAACAGTGGTATCATATTTTACATTATCTATTAAATAATCATGTACCATTTTTATGTCTTTATAAGTATTTCCTGTTCTATTTTGTAAAATTTTATTTTTTATATTTTCTACTGCTGAAATTGCATCATCTACTTGTGCCTTTGATGCATATTCATCATAAAAATAGTTGTTTTGTGTACCATTATCTATAAAAACATTATATGTTACAATGCTCATTTTTGTCGTTGTTTCTATGTTTAAATACATTTTGTTAGGACTTAAATAAAATATGCTTGGATTATCATATGTATATGCTTCTATTGCAGATTGATAATATTTTCCAAGTTCATCTTGCCCGTTACTAGTTTTTAATAAGTCACTAAAATTATCTCCAAATTCAACTCTATAAGTTCCTGTTTTCATATTTTCTTTGTTTTGTTCTAGTACTTTGTATATGATTTTTGAGGTATCGTCTAATTGATTGTAAAAATATTTATCTATATAAACATTATCATAGTTAATTTTATTATTTGTATCTTCTACTTTTTCTATTTTATTAAATGGATTTTCTATTATTTCAGGTGTTTTTATATTTTCTTGTTCTATATTTTCTTGAACAAAATTATCTTCAATTTCACCTTCAAATTTATCTGGTTGTGCTGATGTTTGAATATTTAATTGCATTTCTTCAAAAATTATTATTCCAAAAACACCAATTACTGCTATTATTAGTATAATTACCATACTCATAATAAAACTTGCAAATTTACTTTTCATAATTTCATCTCCTCGTATAATATGTTTTATAAACATATTCTTTATAGGATAAATTCACTAATTATATTATAACATTTTTTGCTTAAAAAAACTAGTATATTTTTTGCATTTTTAGAGATACTAGAAATAAATGGTTACATTTCAATTTTTAGTTTTTACTACAAAATAGTAACAAATAATTTAAAAGGAGCAAATCATGAGTCTTAAAAATATTTTCAATTCTATTTTTGCATATGAACCACCAAATGATTATATATTTTCACTTTCAAATGCTTCGCCAACTAAAACAAATACCGAAAATGATAATATTCAAGAAGAAACAAAAATTTTTCCTAGTTTAGCTGTGAATATAGAATTTATGAAAACAAAATATAATTCCTTAATTAATAGTGATATTATTTTGCGTGAGTTTACTTTAAATGCCCGTGGAAAACAATATAATGCTTTTATTGCATATATAGATGGAATGGTTGATACTCAACTAATGGATCAATTTGTTTTACAGCCTTTAATGCTTAGAAATAAAAACAATTTGTATGATGGTGAGCAAAATAAAATTATTTCTGAGGCTGTTACAAATAACATAACCATCCGCAAAGTAAAAAAGTTTGACCTAGCAACTTATTTGCTTAATTGTTTGCTTCCTCAAAATTCTGTAAATCAAATTTCTGACTTTAATGAAGCTGGCCTTGCTATAAATCAAGGAAATTGTGTTTTATTTATTGATACTCTTAGTGTTGCTTTAGATATAGATATAAAAGGTTTTAAACAGAGAAGTATTGACAGTCCTAGTAATGAAATTGTAATTAAAGGACCTCATGAGGCTTTTGTAGAAAATATTAGGACAAATACTTCATTGTTAAGACGTATTATTAATAACGAAAATTTGATTATTGAAAATTTAGAAGTTGGCTCTATTACAAAAACAAAATGTGCTGTTTGTTATATGCAAAATGTAACAAACCCTGATTTAGTAAATGAAGTAAAATATAGGTTAAATAATTTACAAATTGATTCTCTTTTATCTGCTGGTGAATTAGAGCAACTTATTTCAGATTCTAATATTTTAGGAATTCCAGAAATGATTTCTACTGAAAGACCAGATAAAGCTGCTAAGAGCCTACTTAAAGGTAGAGTAGTTGTAATAGTTAATGGTACACCATATGGTATTATTATGCCTGCAATTTTAATAGATTTTTTAAGTTCCCCAGAAGATACGAACTTAAAAGTAACTTTTGCAAATTTTGTTAAAGGTCTTAGAATTTTAGCTTCATTTATTGCCTTGCTTCTTCCTGGCTTATATGTTGCTGTTACAAGCTTTCATCAAGAAATACTGCCAACGAGTTTGTTATTTTCTATATTGGGAGCTAGAGAAAATGTTCCTTTTCCTATTATTTTAGAAATATTAATTATGGAAATTTCTTTTGAACTTATACGTGAAGCCAGCTTAAGAATTCCTTCGCCTATTGGTTCTACTATAGGAATAGTTGGTGCATTAATACTTGGGCAATCTGCTGTTTCTGCTGGAATTGTTAGCCCAATTCTTATAATTATTGTAGCTATAACTGGTATCGCATCTTTTGCAATTCCTGACTATTCTTTTGGATTTCATTTAAGATATTTTAGATTTGCATTTGTTATACTTGGTTTTATTGCAGGATTTTTGGGAACTGCATTAGGTTTATTTGTTTATATATCAATACTTTGTAGTTTAAAATCATTTGGCGTATTTATTACTACTCCTTATGCACCTGCAAGCAATTCAGAAGGAAATGGATATTTTCTACCACCTATTTGGAAACGAGAAAATCGTCCACCTTATATAAGTAGTAAAAGACCAAAAGAACAACAAAAAATATCAATGAAATGGAAATATAAATAACTTTAGAAAGGAGTTTCAAAAAGTTTATGTCAAAATCAAAAATAGGCACAGTTGAAGCTGTTATGCTTATTCTTACAATTGTAATAAGCAGTACTATATTGTCTTTGCCTAAAGAAATTTTATCACTAAATAGATCTGCTAGTATATTAAATTTGCTTTATGTAAGTATTATTGCTATAACTATTAGTGTTTTAATATATAAATTATTTAAAAAATTTCCAGGTTCAGATATTATAGATATTTCTGAGTTTCTTGGAGGTAAAGTTTTAAAAAATATTGTTGGTATTATTTTTATTGCTTATTTTATAATTACTTCATCAATTTTACTTCGTAGCTTTTGTGAAAGTTTAAAAATAATATACTTTCCAACTACAAATGTTCTTTTTATTATATTGATGTTTATTATAACTATATGCATAGCAAATAGACTAGATTTTAATGCTACTTTAAAAGCTAATTTAATTATTATTCCAATTGTTCTTGTTAGTATAATTTTTATTTTCTTTACTAATATGAATAAATTTATTCCACAAAAGATATTCCCTATTTTAGGAACCGGTTTTTTCAATACTTTTGTGCTAGGACTTACAAATTTAGCTTCTTTTGGTGGAATTGCATATTTATATTTCCTACCACCTTTTTTGAAGGAACCTGAAAAATTTAAAAAAATTGCATTTAGTTCTAGCTTAATTAGTGCTATATATATTATTTTATGTGTTGCAACTTTACTTTTTATGTTTTCATATTTGCTAGATACTAATGAAATTACGCCATTATATAATGCTACTAGATATATAGAATTTGGTACATTTTTTCAAAGGTTAGACTCAATTTTTCTATCTATTTGGATTTTTGTTTTTGCTTGTTATTTAAGCATTGCTAGCAAATTTTCAATGTATATATTGAAAAAATTAACTCATATTCATTCTAAAAAACCTTTGATTGATATTTTTGGATTATTAATTTTAGCTATTGCCCTTTTACCAAAAAATTACGCTGTTTCTGAAACTTTTGAAACTAATGTGTATCCTTATTTAGTTATTGCTATTTGCTTCTTTTTGGGCCTTGGACTACTTGTTTTTGCTAATTTATATAAAAAGAAAAAAACACAAATGAATCAGCCTTGATATCAACTCTATAAAAACAAGAAAGGATTCAATCTGTTATGAAAAAATTTATACGTAACTTATCTGTTTTCATATTAATTATAGTAATGATGGTTGCTTTTTCAAGTTCATATGCTTCGTTAAATATGGACCGTTTAGCATATGTGCTTGCTATTGGAATTGATACTGATGAAAAAAACAAAATGCAAGTTACTTTTCAGTTTTCTACATCTGCTGCCTCTTCTGAGTCTGGCTCAAATGAAAAAACTCCATTTGTTATTAATACTGTAACTGCTTCTTCTTTAAGTAATGCTGTTAATTTAATGAATGCATATCTAGGAAAAGAACTTAATTTATCACATTGTAAAATAATTATATTTTCAGAGGAATTTGCAAGTTTAGGAATTTCTGATGAAATTTACACACTTACAAATGATACTCAATTAAGGCCTACTGCAAATATTCTTATAACTAAATGTACTGCTAAAACATATATGGAACAAACTAATCCAGAACTTGAAAAAACAATATATAAATATTATGATACTTTAACAAATTCTAGTAGTTATACAGGATATATACCAGATGCTACACTTGGTAGTTTTTTCAACACACTAATCTGCAGAACTTGCGATTCTTATGCCATTTTAGCAGGAGTTGGGGCTAAAGACTCTGGTAGTACTAATAATGAAGATACTCAAAAAAATTCTGATATAAAAGCTGGTTCTGCTCCTATTAATGGTCAAAACTCGGCTGAAAATATAGGAATTGCTGTTTTTAAATCTGATAAATTGGTTGGAGAATTAAATGCTTTGGAAACTATTTCATTTTTGACAATGAGAAATGAATTAAATAACTTTTTAATTTCTGTTCCAGACCCACTAAATAACAACAGTTTCTTAGATATATACGTATCGCCATCTTTTTCAAATAATATTAAAGTTTATACAGACACACAATCTCCTTATGTAAAATTAAAAATAAAATTAACTGGAAAAATACATTCTATGTCTACCAATTCAGATTATTTATCATCTGAAACTTTAAAGGAAATTTCTAATTCTTGTAATAGTTATTTGGAATATACATTTAAAAATTACCTATACAAAACTTCTAAAGAGTTTAAATCTGATATAACTAATTTGGGAAAATATGCTTTGAAAAATTTCCTTACTTGGGATGACTATGAAGAATATAATTGGCTTGATAACTATCAAAATGCCTACTTTGACGTTGAAGTGGATACTTCTATAGAATCTAGTATGCTTATTACTGAAACTTAATTTGAACATTTTAGCTTGTAATTTTTGACTTATAGAAATTATTTAAATTTAACTAATGTGGGAGGAATGAATGTTTTATGCTATCTATTATTTATCATTTAATTTTCCTTTTTGCTAGTATTTATATCTTTTTAAAGCTTATTGGATATGCTATTTATGAAATAAATACTCAAAATAATAAGTATGGTGGAATTGCAATAATTAGCTTTTCCTTGGTTGTAGTAATTTTTTCAAATGTAATGGTTTGGATAAATTAGTGTGCCACGAAAAGTGTGCCTCTTTGGCACATTTTCGTGGCACATTTGTGACAAGTGGACACTTCTTGGTGGCACATTTGTGCCACTAGGTTAATTCTTAGTTGCACACTTTTTGTGTTACACAATTTCAAAATCAATCTGTCTAAGTAACTTACTTGCATTAGTTACTTTTATATTTACTTTATCTCCTATTTTATATGTTTTATTTGATCTCTCACCAATTAATCTTTTTCTTTCTTCATCATATATAAAATACTCATTACCTAAATTTTCAAATCTTATTAATCCTTCTACTGTATTTTCTAATTCTACAAACATACCAAAAGATGTTATACTTGATACTATTCCTGGGTATTGCTCATCTATATGAGATTCCATGTATTCTGCTTTTTTTATTTTTTCCGCTTCTCTTTCTACTTTAGTTGCAATCTTTTCCCTTTCGGAAGATTGAGTTGCTCTATCTTCTGCTTGTTTTGTATATTTTTCTATAAAATTATCCGGTACATCGTAATTGTTTTCTAAATATTTTGATATTATTCTGTGTATAAACAAGTCTGGATATCTTCTTATAGGAGATGTAAAATGACAATAGTATTTACTTGCAATTCCAAAATGACCTTTGTTTTCAGCTTCATACCTAGCTAATTTTAAGGTTCTTAAAACTAAGTTTGAAACTACTTTTTCTTCTTCTTTTCCTTTTACTTCATCTAGAATTTTTGCAAATTCTTTTGGATGGATGTTATCTTTATTAGCTTTTATTTTTAATCCAAAATTAAATAAAAATTTATTTAGTTCTTGAACCTTATCTAAGTCTGGCTCTTCATGCACACGATAAATAAATGGCGCATCTAACCAGAAAAATTTTTCTGCAACTGTTTCATTTGCTGTTAGCATAAATTGCTCTATAATTTCGTTTGCAAATGTAGTTTCATATTTTGAAACATTAATTGCAAATCCATCTACATCTAATTCTATTTTACTTTCTGGTATGTCTAAATTCAAATATCCTTGCTCTACTCTTCTATTTTTTAAAATTAATGCTAATTCTTCCATCAATTTAAAATCTTCAATATATTTGCTATACTTTTTTGTTACTTCTTTGTCGCTATTTTCAATTATTTTTTGAACATCTTTATAATTCATTCTTTCTGTAACTTTTATAACAGCTTTGTATATTTCAGACCAAATTACTTTACCTTTTTGGTCAATTTCCATTGAACAAGAAAGTGTAAACCTGTCTTCTCCTGCATTTAAACTGCAAATTCCATTTGAAAGCTCTCTTGGTAACATTGGAATTACTCTTCCTAACATATAAATGCTTGTCCCTCTAATTAGTGCTTCTTTATCAAGTAAGCTATTTTCTTTTACATAGTAACTAACATCTGCTATATGAACATGTAATTTATAATTTCCGTTTTCTAATTTTTCCACTCTAACAGCATCATCTAGGTCTTTTGCGTCTTCTCCATCTATTGTGAAAATAGTTTGATTTCTTAAATCTATTCTATTTTTTATTTCGCTTTCTTCTATTTTTGTTCCATATCTTTTTGCTTCTTCTACAACTTGTTCTGGAAATACTGATGGCAATTTATACTCTTTTATTAAAGAAAGCATATCAACTCCCGCTTCATTTACACCACCTAATACTTCTATTATTTTTCCTTCAGCACTTTTTCTATTTTTAGTTTTCTGCCTTTTTATTTTATCTCCTTTAAAATGCTTTTTTTTATTTTCTTTGGTTTTTAATTTTAAATTTTCTTCTGGATATTTTATTATTTTTACTAGTACTTTGTGATTGTTTCTGGCTTTTCCAAAATTGCTTTTAGAAATAAAAATATCTGTACCAAAGTTTTTATCATCTGGTACAACAAATCCAAAGTTCTTATTTTTGTAAAAAGTTCCTACAACTGTATCTTTTTCATGTTTTATTATTTTTATAATTTTTCCTTCTTTTTTGCTGTTTTCTTTTTCTATGTCATCTATTATTTCTATTAGTACTTTGTCTTCGTTAAATGCTTTTAAAGAATTTTCTTTTGATATATATATTTCTTCCTCTTGCTCATTAATTTTAACAAAACCAAACCCTTTTTGATTTTTGCGATATATTCCTTCATAATATTTTTTTTCTTCTATTTCCATACTTTTATATTATTCCCTCCTAAGTCACAAATTTAAATTATAATTTTAATTTCTATGTATTATCTACTTTTATTCTTGTTAATACTATGTCTAAAAATTTCAATTTTATTCTTTTATATAAATTTACTCACATAAAAACTTAAAAAGAGCAAGTTTTATTTAATAAACCGCTCTTTTCATAATTTTTATGCCATATATATTATACCTAATGCTATTGTTAATATTGCAAATACAATTGCTAATATAATTGTCCATCTTTTTTGCTTTCCTTCTTTTGTTCTGCCTTTGTTTTTTTCATAGAAGTTGTTTGTTGATGAACCTGTGATTGTAGAAGATAACCCTGCATCTTCTTTTGTTTGTATTAATGCTAATATTATTAATGCTATTGCCACTATAAAATATATTACTATTAATATTCCTTTTGCAATTTCCATTATTTTTTAATTCCTCCCTACGGTTTGCTTAATTCTCAACTATTGTAACATATATTTTTATAAAATGCAAATTTTTTCATAAAAAAATTAATACGATTTGATTTTTAATCATTATTTATTTAATAATATGTTTTCCATTTCTATAATATTATAAAATGGAATATTTACACCTTCTTTTGCAAGATTTACTACTCTTAAAGATTTAGTAATAACTTCTTCTTTAACAACCTCTGGAATTTCAACATCCTTATTTGAATTAGTATATTTTTTTTCTATGTATTTTTCGGTTGTAGGAAATATATTTTGTATTAAAAATACTGCCTTTTTTCCTAATACATTACCAAATACAAAATTATATACTGGTCTTTTTCCACTTTTTATTTTTTTTATATCATATATTTTTTTATATTTATCGTATTTAGTAGATATTGGAACAAACCATATTATTTCTTTATTTTGCCTATCTTTAAAGCAAAAGTAACATGGTCTCATTTTTCCATGTTCTTTGTTGAGCATTAATCCATAATCTTTAAATACATCAAAAAATTCATCTTTTATAAAATAAAATTTTCCATCTTCTATTACCATTTTTTCTCCTTTTTATGAAAATATGGGATCTAACTTTTTAGACCCCACATTTTACTATAATTAACATTTTTCCACCTGCCCATTTATATCTCGCAAGCAGGGTTGCGGTTCACATTTTCTCACCTATAAATTTATATTTCGCAAATAGGGTTGCGGTTCACATTTTAATTATAGCAGATATTAAATATCTACTACTATTATATTCATTATACAAGCTTTTTATTAAAATATCA
>CANRPI010000033.1 GCA_947632475.1 uncultured Clostridia bacterium
TCTTTGGCATTTTCTTCTTTATATCCACTTTCTGTAAGAACTTTATAAATATCATCATGAGTTGTAACTATATTTTCGATGGCGCTACTATCTTTAGCTTCATTTATAGTCACAGCATTTATTAAAATATGCATATTAGGAATAGTATTTGCGTATCCTTTTAATTCTGCTAAAGCCCTTGAAGAAATTGTTAATTGCTCTAAAATTTTTTTAGTTTTTAAATCAACATTTTTATATGGTAACATTTCTAATTTCATTTTTAACCTCCATTATATATAAAATATCATAAATTTTATATATTTTCAATAAATATGTATAAAAAATTAAAAAAATTATACATATTATACCAACAAAAATAGCTAAAACTAAACTAATCAAAATACTATATCCATTCTGATGAAATTTTATCAGATATATTTTTGTCAAGATATTTTATTTCTAGCCACACCTCTACATAGTATATTGCTTTGAATGAATATACACAAAATTGCACATAAAACATTAAAAAGCATTAAACTAATAAAGCATGTCAAATATATATTTTGTAATTTGCCAATATACTCATTTATTTGAGTTTGCCCAACTTGTTCTTGCTGTTTTGAGTTTTTATTTTGATTATCTTTTTCAGCAAGCTTTTCTAATCTAAATCTATCTACACTAATTCCACTATAGTCATCTGTATATTGAACAGAAAAATAAAATGAAAGAACTCCTATGAAAATCAATTCTATGATTATTATAGTCTTTTGTAAACTTTTGTAATAATCTTGTTTTATAGAATATTTATCAAAAAAGGATAAAGAACTTACTATAACTACAAGAAAGTTACATAATACTAAGATACTACCCATAAATACTATAATACATGTCTGATTTTTAACTGTTTCAATATAATTTTCAGAATCTGAAATAGTTGATTGGAAATTATTTAAAACATCCATCAAATGACTATTTACAATAAAAAAAACAATTCTATAAATAGTAATAAAGAATAACATTAAGAATGTATATCTTTTTATGAATTCCCATTTTGCTTTACTTTCTGATGGAATAATTTTTCTGTCTCTTGTCATATTAAAAAAATCAAAGTTATCTTCCATAATCTAATCCTTTCAATAATTACTATTGTCCTACTGTTCTATATTTATTTTATAAATTTAAATTTTAATTATGTCCCATCATAATAATCAAATCCACCACGAGATAAATCATTATAAGGAATAAAACTTGCTCTTTTTTTATGAAATTCTTCCTCATCAAATTTACGTATTATTTTTTCATCAACATCAATTAAAAACTTTTGATCCTCTATATTTAAAACAAGACATCTTATATGCCTAGTTGATTCTACCGTCTTTCCTTCTATCTTTTTCCATACCTTTTTTCTCTTATCTGAACCTAGCTTAATATCTATTATTTCTTTTATATACTCAAATATGCCTTGTGAATCCATATCATATTTTTGCGTTAATATTTTTAAAACTTTTTTTAGAAAAACAATATCTTCATTTTCTTCCACACTATCATCTTTCTTTGAGGTATCATTATCTATACTTACTTCTTCTTCTACTTTTTTAATTGCATATTTACTTCTGCCTTCATTAAATTTATTTAATGCATTTTTAAATTTATTTTGAGTATCTTCTAAAATTGTTATACCATTAGCAGTTAATCCTGTTTTTATTCTTGTCAAATCTTTTATATTAGAAAAATCATCTAAGTCTAAGGTTATAGTATATTCACTACATGTTAGTCCAACAAAATAATGAGTTAAATCTTTATTCCAATGAATACATATATTAAAATCATCATTATTTTTTAATAATTCTGTTAGAGCTTTTGCAAGATATCTAGATAATTCATAGCAAACTCTTCTGTTATGACCTTCTCTATTCTTTTCCCATTCATCATCAACATCTCTTCCGTACCAATCAGGCACACTAAATTTATCATCGTCAATCTTTTTTATATAAGATATTAAATTATCATCATATACATAATCTTTGCATATTTTTTCAAAAATTACAAGAATTTTATCTTCTGTACTTAATTCATCATCTTTTAGTAATTTATTTATATATTCATTAAATTCATCTGTTATTTTCCATTTTGCATTATCATATATTATGTCATCTTCTAAAGTTTCTATATTGTTATTTTTTGCTTCTGGATTTAATACAATAATGTGTTTCTTTCGAAAATATAAAGATACTAAATCATTCAATTTTTTAATTTTTTCTATATTTATACTCATTTTTATTTCTCCCTATATTTATACTTTATATATTTTATCCTCCATAATATGAATATTGATTTTCTTGTGGATTACTTATAAATATTTTGTTATCAATTTTTTCCTTATCAACCTCATTTAGTTTTTGTTCAACTGTATCAATTAAATATGTTTTGTTATTTAAATCAAATATTAAACATCTTACATATCTTTTTTCACTTCCACCTTTAACTTCTTTCCATATTTTTTCTACTTCAATTTCTTCGCTTTCAACTATGTATCTCATATATTCAAAAAATCCTTGAGAGTCAATATTATAAGGTTTTAATATATCTATAACTTTGTTAAAATATTCAATAATATTTTTTTGTGCTAGTTTTTCTTTTGCATCTTTAACTTCTATTAAGTTATCAGGTCTGTTTTCATTAAAATGGTCAACCACTTTTTGAAATTTTCCAGATTCGTCTCTTAATATTGTTATTCCATTAATTGTTAAACCTAATTTTAATCTTGTTAAATCTTTTATTTTATTAAAATCATCTAAATCTAAAATGATGCTATAATCTTTACCTGTTAAACCTGTAACATAATGTAAATTTTCTTTATCTCCAAGCATAAAAGCTTCTAAATTATCATTTCCATCTAGTAGTTCATTTATAGCTTTTGCATAAAATCTGGCAAATTCGTAACATACTCTTCTATTGTGTTTTTTTCTATTCTCCTTCCATTGCTCGTCAATTATTCTTCCATACCAATCTACAGCTATATATTTTATATTATTTAAATCACTTACATCTTTTTTAAAGAAATATAACACGTTATCATCATATATGTAATTTAAACATATATATTTATAAACTTCTAAAATTTTTTCTTCAAAACTCATATTTTGTTCTTTTTGTAATTTTGTTACTAAATTTTGAAGTGATTCTTCTAATTCCCATTTCACTTGGTCATATTCAATCCAATCTTCTTTTAATTCTCTATTTGGTTCTAATATTATTTTGTGGTCTCCTTCTATTGTTTTACTTACTTCATTATAAAATTCTTTTATATATTTATCTTCCATATTAATTTTATTCCTTTCTTAGATACAAATTTTTTTCATTCTTTTATTTCTAATATTTATATTAGTTTAATTTGACTTTTTAAATAGCTCTTTATCGTAAGTTTTGTATTTAACAACTAAATTTTCATCATTTGCTTCAATTTTTCCTCTATGTAATAAATCATAAAATACATTAGGAGATGTTAGTTTTTTATATACAATTTCTAGTTGTTCCTGTTTCACTCCAACATTTTCTAAAATTTTGTATGCATTTGTTTTATTGATTTTGAAAAAAATTGCTTCATCTTTTAAATATTGTTTTATTTTTAAATTTTTTTCATAATTTTTATTTTGATCTTTTAGTAATTCTATCATAGCATCATTCATTATCTCAATAACTTTAATTTCATCTATTTCCATAGTGTCCCCTTTCTAATAACTCTTCTGTTTACGTTTGATTTATTTTTTGCTAATATTTTATCAAATTACAAATTTTTTTTCAACCATTATGTTATTTTAAAAAATATTTTTCTAATATCTTTTATTTTTTTTATATTAGTGATAAGATACTGATATATAAAGAAGGTGAAAGAAATGATAAATCGAGAAGAAAATCCAGAACTTGTAAATTCATTTTTAGATTTTTCAACTACAATTTTAAATAAATCTCCAAATAGTGTAAAAGAATATAATTATGACTTATCTATGTTCTTTAAATTTATAAAAATTCATTTTAAAATGACAGACGAAGATGATTTTAATAATATATCTATTTCAGATATAAATATAGATACAATTGAAAAAATTAAATTAGACGATATTCATGCATTTTTAGCATATTTAACTAATGTAAATCATTGTAAAGCAAGTACAAGAGCCAGAAAAGTTTCTACAATTAGGATATTTTTCAATTATCTATGCCAAGAAAAAAATTTACTAAAAGATAACCCTGCTGTAAATTTAAAAACACCTAAACTAGACAAAAGATTACCTAAATATCTTTCTTTAGATGATAGTAAAAAACTATTATATGCAGCTTCTAACGAAGATAACAGAAACTGTGAACGTGATTATGCTATTATTACCCTATTTTTAAATTGTGGTATGCGTCTTTCTGAATTAGTTGGAATCAATCTTAAGGATATTGATTTTGAGGACTGTAAATTAAATGTTATTGGTAAAGGAAATAAAGAAAGAACTATATATTTAAATAAAGCTTGTATGAATGCAATTAATGATTACTTACGTGTTAGACCAAAAGAAGGTGTTCAACAGGACAAAAAGTTTTCTGAGAAAGCATTATTTTTAAGTGAACGTAAAACAAGAATTGGTAATAGAACTGTTCAGTATATTGTGAATAAGGAATTATATCAAGCAGGTTTAGACCCTAATAAATATTCTGTTCATAAGTTACGACATACTGCAGCCACTTTAATGTATCAATATGGACAAGTTGATATTCGTGCTCTTCAAGAACTTCTTGGACATAAAAGCATATCTACCACTGAAATTTATACACATGTAAATAATGATCAAGTTAGAAATGCAGTCGAAAGTAATCCATTGGCAAATTTATGATTTTATCTAAAAACCTCAAATTATTAAAAATTTTTTCTAATAATTTGAGGCATATTTTTTGCTACTTTTCAAACACTTTTATATAATATGTTTTGATTTCAGGAAGTAAACTATCTAAATAAATTGTATTTCCATGTTTGTCTTGTATTTTCATATTTGGAAATGTACGTATCATCTTTTTATCATTCCAAAAAGTATTAATAAAATCACTTAAAAATTTGTTTCCATATGTATTTTTATAGTCAAACATATATTTATCATAATTTTCCATTTCAATATTATTTTCTACAACTAATCTTGTTATGAATTTTTGTTGTGCATAACAAGTAAGGATACAATCTATTGCTAAAAATATCATGATTATAGATATAATTACTTTAATTGTGCGATAAGGCAATTTTTCTCTTATTTTCTTTATCTTTTTATCTAAAAATGGTGTAACTTTTCTTACTAAAATAACTGTAAGTAGTCCCCAAAAGAATGAATATAAAAGACATACTCTTCCATTTATATTTAACACATATCCAGTATAATCCCACCATTTTGTCCCTAATACCGCTTCTGTTAGGAAACTTATCAAATATTCGGTTGATGCACCTATAGTAAAGCCTCCAATAAAAAGTGTAAAAATGTTTTTATTGAAAAACTGACAGAAAAGCAGTATAGTTACAGCTCCCATTCCATATATTGCTAAAAATG
This sequence comes from uncultured Clostridia bacterium, assembly GCA_947632475.1. Classification (GTDB taxonomy): domain Bacteria; phylum Bacillota; class Clostridia; order TANB77; family CAG-508; genus CAG-269. The sequence continues at coordinate 5,559 of CANRPI010000033.1, forward strand.
GACCATATAAAAAACTTTGCCTACTTTCCCATACACCTTTTGTAAATATTCCAAAAATTGTTTCAATAATATATCCCAAAATACTATATAAAATAAAATACACAAATAACTTCCATATATTTATTCCTAATATTGATAGTTCTCTTGGCCTATTTTTTATTTCTTTTTCTTCTACTTTTACCATTAAATCCCCTCTATTAAATAAAGTATTATAGCAAATCTTCTAATTGTTTAACTTTTTCTTTATAAAAATCTATTGTATTTTTATAAGTCTCTTTTGATTCTAAATCAACATCAACCATTTTTAATAATTCAATTGACTTTTTACTACATCCCTGTTTTAGCATTTCTATATATTTAGCTTTATAGTCTTCTCCTTTTTCTAAAATGTTTTTTACAATAGAAATTGCAGCTGATATTCCGGTTGCGTATTTATATACATAAAATACTGAATAAAAATGTGGTATTCTAGCCCATTCATATTTAATTTGCTCATCTATTTGTATATCATTTCCAAAGTATTTTTTATTTAATTCATAATATATATTATTTAAATCTTCTGAAGATAAAGATTTTCCTTCTTCTATCTTTTCATGCACACTTTTTTCAAATTCTGCAAACATTGCTTGCCTAAAAAATGTAGCTCTTATCATTTCTAATAATTCATATAAAATTTCTGCCTTTTTTGTTTTGTCTTTTTCTCTTTCAATTTGATAATGTGCTAATAAAAGTTCATTTACAGTTGATGCAACTTCTGCTACCATTATTGTATAATTTGCATTTATAACATTTTGGTTGCTATTAGAATAATATGAGTGAATACTATGTCCTAGTTCATGTGCAATTGTGCTAACATCTCTTTTTGAATTCACAAAACTCATTAATACAAAAGGATGTACTCCATATACTCCCATGCTGTATGCTCCACTTCTTTTGTTTTCACCTGGTTTTATATCTAACCAGTTATTTTCAAAAGCTGTTTTTAATAATTTTTGATATTCATCTCCTAGAATTGATAATGCATTTAGCACCTCTTGTTTTGCTTCTTCAAATGATATATTATCTTTTCCTTCTTCAAAAGGATTTACATATAAATCATACATATGTACTTCATTTTGTTTTAATAATGGCTTTTTTAATTTTAGAAAATCATGATTTGCACTAATATTTTCTGTTATTGCTTCAATTAATGCTTCATATACTTTTATACTAGCATCATCTTTTTTGGTTGCCTTTTCTAAACTAGATGCATAATTCCTTAATTTAGCTGTTATTGTATCTTGTTTTACATTTGCTAAGTATAATTCTGAGATTGTGTTTATATATTCACTGTATTTTTTATACATTGCATTAAATGCTTGTTTTCTTACTTCTTGATTTTTGCTTTTTAAAAATCTTGAATAATTGCTGTCTGTTAATTCTTGGTCTTTTCCATTTTCATCTTTTATTGTACCAAATTTAAATTCCGCATTTGTTAAAATGTCATATGTATTTTCTGGAGCAGAAAATACCTCAGAATAATTAGCAAGTAGATTTTCTGCTTCTTTGCTAAGGATATGTTTCTTTTCTTCTAAAATGTCTAATATGTCTCTTTCATAAGGTTTTAATCTTAAATCTTCTTTTAAAAATTGTTTTACTTTTTCTTCATCTGCATATGTTATCTCAGGTGTGATATATGATGTTTTTGTACTGTATAAGCTTCCTAAACTTTCCACTTCTTTAAATAATTTTATTCCCTCTTGTTCTGCCATATCTAAATGATATTTTAACATTCCATAACTGTATAGTTTTTCATATTGTTCTAATGCTTTTTCTATTAATTTATAACAGTTATATAAGTTTTCTGAATTATTACATAGTTTACCTTGAAATTGTTCGATTTTATTTAAATTTTCTATAAAATCTTGCTTTGTTTGTTCATATTCTTTAGAAGTTTTAAAAATATCTGTTAAATTCCATTTCATATTTTATCAATTCCTTTCTTTCTATGCAATCCTCTTATATACTATCACTTATAATTAATTTAGTCAATAATGTGCCACGGCGCATCAGATGCTTCTCGTGGCACATATTTATATTCATAATAAAATTGGACTAATTTGTTCCCTATCTAGTGCATATTCCAAAGTCTTAATAATATAACTTTCATCAAAAACAATTGACCTTGGTTTAGTTATTGGATTATCCTGTCTAAATGGTACAAAATAATAATTATTTCTATTTAAAAGTTTACCTATGTTTTCTGCATTTCCACTAAGCCCATTATTAGTTGAAGGGGCAATTACTAGTGGAAACCCATTTCTTAAATGAGATTTTGCTGCCATTGTAGCAGGAGTATCTATAATATCACAAGCAAGTTTTGCCATAGTGTTTCCGTGAACATGGAGCTATTATCATTATATCTGTCATTTTTTTTGGACCTATTGGTTCTGCATCCTGTATGGTATGAATGATTTTCTTGCTTGTTATTTCTTCAATTTCATTTATAAAATCTTGTGCCTTCCCAAATTTTGTATCAAAATTGTAACTATTATAAGACATTATTGGAATTACTTCAGCTTCTAGATTTATCAATTCTTTTATCTTTGGTATTACTTTTTTAAATGTACAAAATGAACCTGTTAATACAAATCCTATTTTTTTGCCTTTTAATTCCAAAATCCATCATTTCCCCCTTTCATATTACATTTATATATAATATGAAATTATGTAAATTTTGGAGAGTATTTTTAATATATTTAATTACATAAACTATTTATGATATTGTCACTATTTATTTCTAAATTTTCGCCTACTAATCCTATTTTAGGATGAATGTCATCTTTTTTATGGAAGTCAGAACCTATTGTTACAATTAAGTTATGTTGTTTAGCAAATTTATTCCATTTTTCAGATTCATTTATTTTATTGCCATTTCTATCAACATAAATATAATTAGCTTCTAATCCGTCTGCTTTCATTTCATTTACTATGTCTGTTATGTCTTCGTCAGTAAAACTGTCTTCATATTTATATGCAACTGGATGTGCTAGAATTGCCTTTCCTTTTGCTTTTTTTATAAGCCCACTAGCTTCTTTTGGAGTTATTGTTTCCTTTTTTACATATGCTGGGCAACCCTCATTCATTATAGTTTCTATAAATTCACCTTTACTTGGAATATGATTAAAATTACGTAATAGCATTTCTTTATTTTTAATATTATTGACTATATCAAGTGCTATATGTGCCTTTGTAACTGCATCAATTTTGTCTAAATCCTCAGTATTTACTTTATATCCTAATTCATTTAGTTTTTTAGATACATTATGTAGATAATCGTGTCTAGCATTTCTTAAGACAGATAATTTATTTTTTAGTTCTTGATTATTTATATCAAAATTATATCCTAGCACATGAACTCCTGCCTTTTCAACTTTAGTAGATATTTCTACTCCATTTATAATTTTAATATTTTTACTTTTTGCATAATTATACAATTCCTCAGTATATGCTTCTATTGAATCGTGATCTGTAATTGATAAAGTTGTAACTCCATTTTTTAATGCCTCATCTATTATTTCTTTTGGTGAAAATGTTCCATCTGATAAATTTGTGTGAATATGTAAATCTATTATTTTTTCCATAAGCTTATTTGTCTCCTTATTTTTTTGTTTATTATAACACATATGTTCATGTTTTTAAACAATTTTTTATCATACATCAATATTTAATTAAATATTATTAGAAAGGTGATATTTTGAGAAAGACAAAAGTGTTTTTTATTAATGGTCTAATTTTAACCTTTTCTGGCTTTATAATGAGAGCCATTAGTATGGTTTTTAATATATATGTATCTAACAAGATTGGAGCAGAAGCGGTTGGTGTTTTTAGCTTAATAATGTCAATTTACATGTTTTTTATTACTATTGCTACATCTGGCTTAAGTCTTGCATGCACTTGCATTGTTTCTGAACAATTTGCTAAAGGTAATTTTCTTGATGGGTTAAAAGCCGTTAGAAGTTGCATATTATTTAGCTTATGTCTTGGAATATGCTCTGGTAGTATTTTAACTATTTTCTCTAAAATTATTGTATCTTCTTGGCTAGATTCTTCAATTTCTGCTATACCACTTTATTTAATAGCTATAGGTTTACCTTTTATAGCTATTTCTAGTAGTGTAAATGGGTATTTTTCTGCAGTTGGAAAAGCTTATAAAAGTGCTGTTTGCCAATTTCTTGAATTAATAATAAAAATAATATGTACTGTTTTTTTACTTCAAGTTGGAAATTCAAAATCTTTGGAATATATATGCATCTGCTTAATTTTGGCTGATGTTATTTCAGAAATATGTTCTTGTATTTTCATATATATTTTTTATAGAATAGATAGAATAAGATTTTATAAAAGGCATATTTCTATTATTACATTCAAGAAAAAAATATTAAAAATAACTCTTCCTGTCTCTATTACATCTTATATACGTTCTGGACTTTCAACTTTGAAACAGTTCATTATTCCTAATAGATTAACTTTATTTGGATATTCTTATAGCACAGCTTTAGCTGAATATGGAAAAATAAATGGTATGACTTTACCTGTTTTGATGTTTCCTAATGTTGCTATTAGCTCTTTTAGTAGTTTACTTATACCTGAATATTCTAGGTTGCTTGCAAATGAATATAAAAAGAGAATTGTATATGTTTGTGATAAAATTTTTATGATAACTTCTATGTTTTCTATATGTGTTGCATATGTTTTTTTGTTTTTTTCAAATGAACTAAGTCTTGCTATTTTTCAAAACATAGAGTGTGGAATTTACATGAGAATGCTTTCTCCTTTAATTTTATTAATGTATCTTGATAACATAATAGATAGTATGTTAAAAGGTTTGAATAAACAATTTGGTGTTATGGTATGTAATATTTTAGATTTAGTTATTACCATTTCTATATTGTATTTTTTGCTACCTATTTTTGGAATTGGTGGATATATTTTTTCTATTTGTGTTAGTGAAATTTTTAATTTTTTAGTTAGCTACATTCAGTTGTATAAAGCTACAGGTTTTAAACTAAATTTAGTTTCTTCTATTGTGAAGCCTATTTTATGTGGATTAGTTAGTATGGCTATTCTTATAATAATTTCAATACTAATTCCAATTCATATAGAAAATTTTTTATTATGCTTAATTGTTAAGATTACAATTTTTGTTGTTTTTTATATTTTATGCCACGTAGGCGTTTCTCAATGGTACAAACGTCCTCGTGGCACACTTTAAATTACACGTAACACAGAAAATATTTCATCTATAAAAAATATCAGTACAAATGTATATATAGAAATTCTTTGAATTTTTATAGGAATGTTTTTTAAAACTTTGTTTGTTATATTTTCAATGAAAGGATGAATATAATTTATAAATAATACTCCAAATATTCCCCATAATATTGAAAAACTTAAACATATTCTTCCTTGAAAATTCATGAACTCGTTACTATAATCCCACCATCTTTGATTGAATAGTAATTCTAGTATTAAGGATGCTACGTATTCAAATACTGTAAATAGTATCATTGCTGCAAAGAATTTAACTATATTGTTGTTTTTTATTTTTTTTAAGTTACATATTAATAAGATTGCTCCAAACCCATATATTGGACAAATTGGTCCATATAGGAAACCTCTTTTTACAAAAGTTCCAAAAACCATAAAAGCATATATTGTTTCTAAACACCAACCTATAAATGCATATAATAAGAAGTACATTATTATTTTTTCTTTTGTTGATAACCCTTCGTACTTTATAAGGCACATGTTTTATATTCCTCTCCTACTTTTATTTAACTTTTCACTCCAAATTATAACATATTATTTTATAAAATACAATATAGGGCTCTTTCTCTTTCATTCGTTCCATTGTGAGGTTCGAGCAATTTGGTACTATAGTGTAGACATTTTATTGCCAACTTAGTATTGGAAAACCTTTATTAACGTTTTTTGTATCTTTCTTCCATATTTCTTCTTGTCCGTCATTTAATGATTTTACAAAATCTTCTTTTTTCATTTCTTCTTCTGTTTTCGGTGTACACAAATTCTTTACACTGCTACGATTTTTACTATCAAAATCACTAGTTAAATCTCCCAAACAATAGCAATTAGATGTATTACCAGTACCCCTTCCAAAGATATTACCTGCATAAACCCAATCCTTTCTACCATTTCCCAAAATAGGGCCTGTTGCATAGCTATTGAATACAATAACTCCTTTTTGGCTTATAACTCCACATATAGAACCAATATTAATTTCGCTTGATATTTCTACACCCGTCAAATTCGAAAATGTTATACTACCTGTGTTATAAAGATTTCCAATATTCTCATATCCGTCTTGAGCTCCTATAATTCCTCCGATTCTTATATTCTCCATAGATGAAATAATTTCATTTCTGGCTACATATAAATCGGCTTTATTATAACATTCACTAATAACACCTTGATTACTACCTATCAAACATCCTACGTTATATGTGCCCTTATATGCACATTTCATCTGTCCAGTTACATAGCAATTTCTTATAATGCCAGCAGATTCATTGACGCCAGCTAATACTCCATATGCACTCCATGTACCAGTAGAATTATCATAACTTACGTTACATTTTTCTATTCCTAGATTTTCTATAATACCTCTATTTACTGTAAACATTCCTTCGATTCTGCAGCTTTCTGTATCTATTTTTTGCTCAATTCTTAAATTATATATTTTATGACTTTCTCCTTCAAATGTCCCTTTAAAATAATTTTGATTATCATTTTGATTTGAGCTTGAACCAATTGGAATAAATCCTGTTCCTGTTGTAAGTAAATCCTTTAAATTTCCGCTATATCCATACTTTTCGTAATCTGTTCTATTTGCATTTACATATGATTTATCTGATTTAAAATCTAGATTTAATCCTAATTTTACTATTTTTCCTTCATAATCATCGTATCCATTTGTTACATCAGATGCAAAAGCTACTAAATCTTCTATACTATTAATTATAAATGTATTTTGCTCTGTTTTACTTTCTTCCAATTCTCCTGGTTTTTCGTCTACTACTTTTCTTATTCCAATTTCTTCTCCTTCTATTGTATTTTCTAAGTCAGCTAGTTGCTCTTGTTCTTCTTCACTTGCTTTCTCTGTTTCTGTTTTTGCTGTTTGTGCCTTTGTTAATATTCCATCATCTCCTGTTAACATTGCTATGCTTACTCCTGCTAAGATTAATAATACTATTATGTTTAGTATGTTATCGATGGTTAGGCTGTAGAGAATCAGACTGGCATAAAGAATTAGACCAGCCTG
>CANRPI010000034.1 GCA_947632475.1 uncultured Clostridia bacterium
CAGTTTTTATTTTGTTGATTTTTTAATTTGAGAAAATTTGAGGATTTTTGTATGGTTTAAATAGAAAATCTACAATTTAGGACTAATCTCAATAAATCCTAAACTTCAACGCACATACTGTGACTTGGTATAAGTATCATTATCTATATAGTCTTCGTCCTTAAGATTACATATCTTAAATTCTATTCAATGGATTCCAACCCACCAAATCCTATATAGCTTTTTGTATTTGATTTGTTTTTATTCTATTTTCAAAGTACGATTTGAGATATTTTTTGAAAAAGCATATTTACCTCTTCACTATTACGTCACTTAGAAGGGGCTTTTATGCAGAAAATTTAAAAATTCTTAAAAAATTCTTTTTTTAGCTTGTTTATAGACTCTCTCAAATACCTGGAAATAGTAGATTGATTGACATTTTCTAGTTTTGCAATTTTTTCTTGTGGTATGTCTTCAAAAAAGTATTTTAAGAATATTTTTGCATGTTCTTTGGATAATGACCTGTGGATAAAGTCATATATTTCAATTTCTATATATGGATCAATAGGATTTCTTCCAGCAGTGGAATTACTAATTGTACTTGTATTAGTTAGTAGTTCATTTACTGTGTCATCAATATGTTTTATCCTATGTCTAACTATTTCATTTTCGTATCTAAATTTTTCAGGATATAAAATCTTATATAGTTCATCATATACTTTAGGAGCATTGACATATATTTCTTGAAACTTGTCCATATTTTTCATTCTAAAGTAATACCTAACATAAGTAGAGTATGGAATACACAAAGGGTTTTGGTTATTTTCTATTTCTTGTAATATAGCTTCAGCATACTTATTTACAGAAACTTCTTCTTCATAAGTTTTATCTGGAGAGATGTACCAAATAATAAAGTATTTTTTCATAATCTCGTATTCAAAATAGTCATCATAAATATTTCCTAAATTTAATCTCATAATAAAAAATCCTCCTTGTTAATCTGAAATTTGAAATTCAAATCAACAAGGAGGACCTCTTATAAAAAAAATAAATGCAGAGCCTAAAATCAATTTTAAAGCTTTGCACACAACAACATATATAATTAACTTATCTACAACATAAAATTCAAATGGGCGCATTTTAGAGCTACTATTTTTAATAACTAATAGTAAAGATATTCCACGTTCTATGATATTAATATAAGAAGTATTAGAAGCGGATATAAATGTACCCAAAACAAAACACCACCTAAACTTACAATTGTTATTTGTAAATTGGTGTGGTGTTGTTCATTAGTGAAATATAATCATTATAGATTTGGTAGATAATAGTTATCTAATATTATCTTTTTATAATCTAAAAATCTTAAATAGAAAATATATAAACATTACATACTAATCAATCCTTTCTAAAATTCAATTTAATCGTCTTTTGAGTTCTAGTAATGAAATTATAGCTCTGCAAACTAATCATCAGTTTATTAGACATTTTCATTTGTATTTGCATCATACATCTGCATCAATATACAAATACTAATTATATATTTAGCATATTTTTTCTGCTTGTAGTTATAAAGTAGGAATAATAAGGAAAAAATGGGAATTAGTAAACATAACTATGAAAACTACTACATATAGAAGCGGAGATTAAAAATTACATAAGAAATTTCAAATAATATTTTTCTGTAAACCATTGAAAAAGCCCTATTTAAGTGGTATAATGCCCTTGGATAGCAAAAATGATACTAAATTTGTTAATTACAATTATAATCCAATAATGCCTGGTGGAGGACGTTGAAATGAACGAGATTACGAATATTGTAAGAAATGATGATTTCGCAATGGATACACAAATGCCAATAGGATATGAGAGTAATTTAGAAAAATCAAAAGTTGTAAAGTTTTTAAGAGAATTAGGAATGAGCTGTACACAAAATGGAACTATATTTATTGCTGATATAGTTTGCTATTGCTTGGATAATGGAATTTATAGAATCAATAGCTTAAGAGCTTTTTACTATGATTTTGCTAGTTTGTATTATAATTTTAATGAACAGGAAACTAAAAAGATGATGTGGAACATTGAAGACTCGATAGAATATTTAGAGAATTCTTTAAATAGAAATGATGAGCTTCTTTGTTCCTTTTTGTTGGAATTTAGGTTTGACAAAACAATCTCACCGAAACAATTTTTTACTGGTTTGCTGGGATATTTACATACAGAATATAAAATATTTGAGAAATGAAATAGGACTATCATTATGACAGTCCTTAATATTTTGTCTATTAAATTATAAATTATAATCCGCTTCTATCTTATCAAATAAATCTAAAAGTTTCATAAATAGAATATTGTCTATGTTTTTAGAATTTAAAAATTCGATATTTTTACGCATTCTAATTAATTTAGAGTTTATTTTGTCAAACTCTGAATTAGAATAATCTCTATCTTCAATAGTTATATCTAGTTTAGTTAATATCTCACTATATTCATCTGTTATATATTTATATATATTAATAAATTTTTTAGTATAATACTCATCTAAAACTTTATGATCTTCCATATAAAACACTCTTTCTATTTTAACATTTTGATTTTTTATCTTTCGTATTTTCCCCATAATAACACATTATTCGACAAAAAACAACAAAATTCGACAAGAAAGTATTATTTTCATTTTGAAAGTAATACTTTCAAAAATTAGCAATAACATCACTGGTAACTTTTGTATTATACATTTATAGTTGCGTTTTAGCAAGTAGTTTAACATTTTTTCTAAAAATTATAATATATTAAGACTATCAATCTTCTTTATGAGTTTATCAAATTCTTCTTGTATAACACCTTTATCTGCAATGTTTTTTCTTGTAGATTTTAACATTTCAACTACTTCTGGATCTTCTTCATCAATATCCATATAATTGTACAATTCTCTTTGTATTAATTCGTACTCGTATTCAGTATATTTCTTATTTTTTATTTCTATACCTAATTTACCTAAAGTAGCTCTTTCTTCCTCATTGAATATAGAATATAAATCAATATATTCTAAAGTATGGTATTTTTTATCCCAGTTGTTATATTCTTCATCTATTATATCTTTTTTTATTCGTTTTAATTCATCATATATTAATTCATAATCAAATGAAAATCCTTTTTCAATATAACCTGCAACTTCTAATCCGTTATTTATAGTATCTATCTTCCTATCTGCAGATACAACTAAAAATTTAATATTGCTTTTCTTTTTAGAATAATCCTTTATTATATCAAGTCCTGTATATTTATGATTTCGCATTAAATCTGTAATAACGATTTCAGGTTTTAGCTCCTCTATCATCTTAATTTCATCTTCATCTGTGTTTGCTATTCCTAATATCTCAATATCATCATGCTTTTTTAAAGAATCTTCGATAAATTTGCAAATATGAACATCATCATCTGCAATAATAACTCTAGTTTTAATACTCATATTACCTCTTCCCTTCTACATTTATTTTTATATTTACTGCTAATTGGTACACAACACTGAACCCATAAAAATATTATATTATTATTTTGAATTATTTAAATAAAAAGGAGCAATAATAATATAATGAAAACAAAGAACTTTAATGGCTATCAAAACATTGTTGGTAAAAATGTTCAGAAATATAGAGAGCTTAAAGGACTATCACAACGAGAACTTGCAAACAAGGTTGCTCTACTAGGTGTTACGTTATATAACTCTGATATTTCAAGAATTGAAAATAATACCCTATTCATTCGTGATTATGAAGAAGCGGCTATATGCAAAGTTTTAGGTATTACTATTTCGCAATTACATGAAGATAGCGACAAATATTTTAATTAATGAGCAAATTTCTATTACTATATTGTAGTAGTAATTTGCTTTTTATTTTAGGTTAAGTATTTTGTACTTACTGTTAGTTTTAAAGGATATGAAACATCATATTCTTTTTATTTTTCCCTATTCTACCACATTTTATTATATTATTCAACTTTTTGTTATAGTTATGGCATTTCTCTAATATAAGTTTGTTCTAATTTTGGCATAATTCTTATATTATTTTGTCGAAAGGGGGCTTACTTTTCTTATGAAAAATACTGAATTAATAAAAATTATTGGAAATAATATTCAACTAGCTAGACTAAAAAAGGGTTTAACACAAGAAAAGCTTTCTGAAAAATGCAATGTATCTTCTCAATATATTAGTGCGATTGAAAGTGGCAGAACTTCAGGTAGTCTTTCACTTATGATTGAAATTTGTAATACTTTAGATGTATCGCCTAATAATATTTTTGGTAATACTGTTAAAAATTCTAATGATTCTACAAATGTACTTTCTAATGAACTTTCTTTTTCTTATTTAAAGCTAAATAGTGAAAATAAGAAGTTTGTTGATAATACTATAAGTCATTTGTATTCTATGCAAAATAAGAGATAAAAAATAATTTAAGATGTGTAGCAATAACACATCTTATTTTTAGTTTGATTAGTTTTTACTTCTTTATTTTATAAAAAGCCTCCATCCATTTATCAATTTCCTTTTTTAAATCATTTATATTTTCAGACACAACAATATCTGGCTTATAAACTATTGGTGTAAGATCTTCTTGATTTAACCTATTTTTAAAATCAGTTTGACTAACAATCGCCCCTCCTTTTGCTGGAAAATATTTTGTTGCAATCCTTAGTGAAAATTTCGTATTTGGTAATTCAAATAATCCATCTAGATTACCAAAACTATTAAGTGTTGAACCAATATCTTCGCCAATTGAAATTGCTCCTAAGTTAAGAATATCTTCAAGTGCCATTATCCCAGAAGAAAAAGTATATCTGTCAATAAACACATATAAGTGATATTTTTTGTTTGATAAATATTCTATTAACGGTTTTATTACTAAAGAGCTTCCTCCAGTATTCCCTCTTAAATCTAAAATAAAGTTTTTTATTATATTTTTCTTTTCAATTTTTTCAATTTTTTCAATTTTCTCTATGCTTTTTATTAGCTTTTCTTTTTCTGATATTACACAACTATTATAAATATAATGTAATGTATCTTTATCTACTTCAAAAGAACAATTCTCTTTTTCTAAGCTAATATCCTCGATTTTGCTATTTTCATCAAATTCAAAACTTATTTCTTTTTGACTATCATTTTCAAAGATTAGCTTTAATCTATTGTCTTTTGCTTTTATTGATGGTAAATATAAAATTGAATATAATTCATCTAATTCTCGCTCTAGCATTGCTTTTTTCCAACCATTTGTTGAGTATGAAATTGTAGCTTCAATTTCGTTAATTAATTCTTTATATGGTATGTTATTAATGCTTTTTAATTTAGTAAACTTTAGATTTTCCAATCCGTGTCCTGTTTTTATTACATATAACTCATTATCATACATCTTTAACAATAGCGGAAAAAATTTTCTGTTTTTCTTTACTGTTGTATGACTATCTAAAATTCCATTTAATTTTTTTATCAAACATTTTAAAAAGTATAAAAAGTCTAAATCGTTTTGTATATTATGCATATGTATATAGCTTTCAATATAATCTTCTATTTCTTTCTTGGTACAACAATAGTATGGCGCTACAAAAACTTCCTCATATTTATTTATCAAATAATTTAAATCTTCTTGATATTTTGGATTAAGTTCAACCATTACATATTCTCCTTTTTTATTTATTATACTTTTTTCTTTTTTGTATCCCTTCAAATTACGCAATTACAATCGTTATAATCATGGAAGATTCTATAACAAATTATTCAACAAAATCTTTATATATCTTTTTCAAATTTTTGCCGTTAATTACTCTTTCAATTCCTTCATTTGCCACCTGCTCGTATACAGTTAATAGAAATTTTTGAATCTTTGGGTTTATATAGTCTTTATCCTTTCTTCTATTGTAATAATTTAAGGGGGTATCCCTTTTCCAATCTTTACCATTATATACTAGACTGGCTGCTAAAGTATCACATATCATCTCAGTTGCATATTTATATGGAATTATAGGTGTTTTATCTTCAGTTGCAAGGTCTATCCAATATTCAAAATGATGTTTATTTCTTCCTTTATGATGTAACCAAGCCCTTGAATATCCATTTTCTTGTTTGCATACAGATATTGGACTTCTTTTTCCGTTATAATATTTTACTCCTTCCCAAAACTCTGTTGGAGAATATTTTGATAAATCATGTAGTAAACCTCTTATAGGTATTCCTGCCATTATACTCAATTTGAACACATAAAATCTATGTTTATTTACTGTGTGCAAATGTTTAAAAAAATTTTCTATTTTCATTACTTAACCTTCTTTTATCTTTATTCTCTGATTACTTTTCCATCTAAATTAGCAATATAGCAATTGGGGAAATTTTCCTTTATTATATCTAATATTTTTTCATCGCCTTCATACTTTCTGGAAACTATTATTCCATTAAACATATTTCCAGGTATTCCATAAATAATTGCTTTTTCTCTACCTGTTTCGTAATTATCAAATTTTCTTGTTATCATATACTTTTTATAAAACCATTTTGGATAGATATTTTTTAAAATTTGTTTATCAAAATTTTCATCGAATGTATCATTTTTTATTAATTTATTATCATCATCAAACTGTATTACAAATGCTATATTTGAATTACTATTAAATTCATTTGGTAAAAATCTCTGTTCTTGATTTTGGTATATTATATAATCTCTATACCCTTCTGTAGAACAAATCTCCTCTTTAATTTTTTCATAAGGACAGATGACTGATTTTATGATTTCACTATGATTATCTAAAAAGTTTATAGTAAATCCTGTGTATTTGCTTAAATAATCTTTCAAAGTTAAATTTTCCTTAATATTAAAAAATTCTACAACAAAAGGTTTCTTTTTATTTTTATTAAATGTGCTATAAAATTCGCTTGATATTAATCCTTTTTTTGCAATAATATCAATCTCATCATAGTTTAATCTAGTTCCATGTATTAATGTGTTTTTATTCACAATTACTTCATCACCTATTTTTAATTTATTAATAGCTATATAATTATCTTTATAATAATTGAAATTTGATATTTGCTCATAAAAAAGCTGTTTTGTCTTTTTATTGTGAAAATATTTTTCTATTAATTCATTTTCTGACATAAATTCCTCCCCTATTTATGAATTTTGATTTTTACTAAACATTTCTTTGCCATAATATAAAGTTCTAAGTTTATCTATTCCTTTAATACTTTTATCAAAATTAAAACCATAGGTATTCAATTCTGATATTAAACAATCCCATTGTTTTTCTTCTCATAAATAGCATTGGGGTCTCTGCTAGTTTTATCGTTGATTGGCTTTTACTTTGTAATCTGAACTCTTTTACTTTTTCAATCCTTTCCATTATTTTTTTGCATTTTCTAACTTCCGATATGTCCGAATTTTCGAGCCAAATACAATATCTTGGTTTTCTATCTATAAAATCTTTTCCCATCATATATGGTCTAATATATTTTTGAGATATTGGTTCTTGTTTTATTAATTCTAGCATTTCTTTTTCTTCTAAAATAAGATTACCTCCATCGACAGGGTCGTCGCCTCTGAACATTTCAGGAACGTTACTTATAGGTTTTGATGACTGCTCGATGAATATAATTGGTCCTTCATTCAAATAAAAATTAATTTGTTTTACTAATTTTTTTGTGTCTCCATCAAATATTATTTTATCCTTTTCATCTTTAAAACTACTAAATCCAATTATAACGCAATGAACATGCGCTTTTAAATTTGCTTCACTATCCCAATTAAAAGTTTTATATGCAAAATCAATATTAATTTTATATTTATCATGCAATATTTTCCATATTGATAAAACTTGTCCCCCTTGGGCAATAGAATTAGTAGAAACAAAAGCACATTTTATTTTTGTTCCTACTATAAATTCAGCACTTTTTGCAAACCATCCAGATACATAATCAATATCTTTACTATCATAAATTTTTAAATCTTTCAAATCCATCTTTTGATTTTCAGATTGCCAAGCCGAACCTACAAATGGTGGATTTCCCATTATATAGTTTACATCTGTTTTATCTATTACATTATTCCAATCTAGACGTAAAGCATTTCCTTCAATTATATTTGTATAGCTTTTTAAAGGTAAAAAATCTAAATTCATATGTAGTATTTCTTCTGTTTCGTGCATCATTTGACTTTCTGCAATCCATAAAGCTGTTTTTGCAACAGTAACAGCAAAGTCATTTATTTCTATACCATAAAATTGTCCTATTGAAACTTTAATTGGAGATATTTTTTCATCTGCAAATCCAATTTGTCCACCTTGATATGATTCTAGAGCTTTATTTTCCAATCTTCTTAATGATAAATATGTTTCTGTTAAGAAATTTCCAGAACCACAGGCAGGGTCTAAAAATTTTAATTTAGATATTTTTTCTTGAAAAGCTACAATTTTTTCTTTTCTAGTTTTTACTACTTTCAAATCAAGTATTTCATCTAATTCATTTTTTAACTCATCTAAGAATAATGGATCAATTACTTTATGAATATTCTCAATAGATGTATAGTGCATTCCCCCACTTCTTCTTGTTTCAGGATTTAATGTACTTTCAAAAACTGCTCCAAATATTGTAGGAGAAATATCACTCCAATCAAAATCTTCACTAGCTTTAGTTAATAATAGGTCTTTAACCTTTTCATTAAGATTAGGTATTTCTATATTTTCATCTGCAAACAATCCACCATTAACATAAGGAAATTGAGCTAATTCTTCATCTAAATATGGATCTCTGTCTTCTACTTTTTGGTCTAATACTCTAAATAAATCAATTAAAGCACGTCTTAAATCTCTTACTTCAAAATGTTTTAAATAATCATGGAACATCTGATGTTTTCCAAAAAGCCCAGCATCTTCTGCATATAAGCAAAATACTAATCTTACACAAAGCATATTTAAACTTTTTAAAGATTCTTTGTTTTCAGGGTCTTTATATAATGGTAAGATTTCATCATATATTTTGCCAACCAATTCTCCTGCTTGAATTGATATCTCCATCTCTTTTTTTAAATTTTCATTTTGAGCATCTACTATAAATTGTAATCTATAGTATTCTTTTTCTAAATCTTTTAATAGTATTTCTTCAGGCTCTCCTTTTGGATTTTCCATATTGTAAATTAAGAATGATTTAAAGTTACAGGTAATAACCCATTTAGGATGTTTTGAGACTGGTAATTCTGCTATATATTTCTTTGCTTGTTGAAAAGGATTTAAGACAGCTCCATCTGATTGTCTAATACCTTTTCTTAAATCTTTATCTATGCTTTTCTGTTCTATTAAAATTTTAGTTGTTGGTATATATCCATCTATAAATCCTGTTGATTTGTCAATATGTACTTGGTCTTCAAATTCGATAAATGTTTCAGGTCTTTCTATTCCATATACTTGACTTAATAATTGTAACCAAAATGTTTGGCTCTGTCCTTTTTCATATCCTTTATCTTTCCAAAATTCTGCAAATTGTTTTGCAGCTTGTCTTTGTTCTTTATCGTTCATAATTTTTTCCTTCCATATTTATAATCTTATATGTTTTTCAATAACTTCTAATTTTTCTCCATCAAATTCTACAATGAAATATACGCCGTCTGGTATTCCATCATTGTTTATGTTCTCTGTCATAGAGCCTACTACATAATAAAGTATTCCATCTTCAACTATTTTCTTTGTCCAATGTTGATGTCCTGAAAATACTGCTAATAAATTTTTATCACTTTTTAATATTTCTTTTAATTCTTTTCTATTTCCTAATAAGGCAGTTTCAGGACAACTTTCAAACCACCAATTACCTTTCATCTCATCTTCAGCAACTCCGAAATGAACACATACTATACTAGGTAAATTATTCTTTTCTAAATCGTTTTTAAGCCATTTTAAATCTTCGTCTGATATAAATTGTGTCTTAAATATTCCACCTTCTGCTGTTCCCATTTCGTTATTAACAAAAGTCCCTAAAATAACTATGTGCATACCTGCTATATCAAAAGAAAATGTTGAATGATTATATCCCATAATTTGTTCTACCTCTTTTCTTGATGACATAGAACGTAAATCGTGATTTCCTATGCAAGAATAAAATGGTACATTTATTTTTTGAAATTTATCCCATATATAATTAAGATTAATTATATCTTTATCATGGTCATTAAAATCTTCTACTAAATCTCCTAAATTTAATGCTAAATCTGGTTTTATATTATTATTTATTTCATCAGTTATTTTCTCTAGCAATGGCTCTGCATATTCCATTAGCTTTCTTTCTATTTTAGAGCCATTATTTATTGGCTTTTCAGGTGCATAATGTAAATCTGAAAATATAACTATTCTACTTTTATTCATACTCTTTCCCTCACTTGTTATTTTTTTCATTATGAATTCTAATAAATATATACTCTGATTCTATATCTCCGTTATTGTATATCTCGTGAAATGTATTTGCTGGATACATAAAAACATCCCCTGGATTATATGGATATTCTCCATCTTCATCTTTTACAATTCCAGTTCCTTTTATAACATACATTACTTCATCTATATTTTCGTGATTATGCCATTCATATTTATTACCAACTGGTAGCCAGCCATAAGTCATTCCTTGTATTGCTCCAAATTCATTATCTGCTATGTATAATTTTCTACTACCACTACCTCCATGAGCATCTTCTTTCTTTATATCTTTATCTGATTTTTTTATAATTTTCATATTTCTCCTCTTTTCTTTAGCTTATAATATAGTTGCGTTCATTATATCATAACTTTTTATATTTGCAACCCCTCCAAACAACGCAATTATAAGCCTTACAGCCGTAAAAAAGCATAAATCAAGCTAGGTTTTACCATAGCTACAATTTTAAATTAATATTAAGAAGCGGAACTTTTAAAAATGATAGAAAACAAAAAAATCCGCAGAACTAGGATACAATCCTAGTCCTGCTATTTTTTTTTTAAATTTACTGATACATCGGCAATCCATATCCTAGTATCTCAACATTAGTTGCATCATAAACCCTTTCTGCAACAGAATCACTTGTATTACCTTCAATAGTATGTACTTTCATAGTTTGTAAGTCTGTATATTCAACTATTCCAGTATGATCTGCTAATCCATCTTGTTCTCCAGTTTCTTTATCTTTCCAATCAAAAAAGATTATATCCCCACATTTAGGAATATAACCTGAATCTCTTGGCATATACTGATGCTTTTCATCGAACCATGTTACAGCTGTTCTACAGCCCGAATATTTTGGAATAATACCTTTATCTATATAACCACATTGATTAGCAACCCACGATACAAAACAGGCACACCACTCAACTCTATTTTCAAATCCGTACCAACTCCAATAAGGTTGTCCACCTTGATTACCTAATTGCGTTTTAGCAATAAAAACCATATCTGTACCCCAAGATGATTGATAAACTTGCCCTGGTACTGTTCCAGAGCCATCCTCTCCACCACCTCCGTTGTTATTCATATTTTGTACGGCAATGAAACCTCCACCTATTATGGTTATTATAATTACAATTACAATAGCAACCCAACCTCCAGCTGCTATTGCACTAATTAATGCTTTAGTTCCTGCAACAATTGCTTTAATAGCTTGAATAGTAACCTTTATTGCTACTTTAACTGCTTTTGCTGTTTGAATTGCAGCTTCTCTAGTAACTTTAGCAATTCTCTGTGCCATTTTTGCTGATTCTTTTGCTACCTTTTTAGATTCTTTAGCAACTTTGTCAGCTGTTTTGATAGCTTTTTTTGTTGTATCAGCCGTTCGTTTTGCGTTACGAACATTCGTTTTAATTAACTTATTTGCCTTCATAACATTATCTTTTGTCTTAATAGTACCTTTAATTTCATTAGATATTCTTTTAGTAGTTTCAGTAGTCTTTTTTGCAGTATTTCTATTATGAGTGTCTATTATTTTATCTTTGACTTTGTTAATATTCTGCCTAGTTTCATTTAATGATTTTCTTCCAAATTCATCAGCTTTATTTATTCCTTTTTTAGATAGTTGTTTTGTATTTTCTTCAACTCTATTTACTGCATAGTCTTCTCCATTATCATTAGTATCTAAATCATTTTTGGTTCTTACATCTACTAGGTTGTCTTTTATTCGTTCTGCTCCAACTTTGGTTTTATCTAATATTTTTATTGGTGCTCTTTGTTTTTCTTTTATATCTGCCATAACCTCAACTCCTTTTTAATGGATTTTTAAATGTTGTTAGCACTTGTTAGACTGGAAAGAATATGGTTTGAATAGGCTCTTGGTTTACATATTTCTTCTATAATTTCCGAGCCGTCAACTTGTTATGTATATTCTTATTTCTTTTATTGTGCTGAAGTTTACATAGTGTTCTTATAATCTCTGCGGTGTCAACCTATTATGTTTATATCTGCATAATAAAAAGAGACTTCAAACTTTCTTCAGTCTGAAATCTCCTCTCTCTTGCTCTTAATAAAAAATGCACCTGTATTTCAACAAGTACATTTGATAATATTTTATTCAGTTTTGTTTGATTTATTGTAATTAATCCAATTCGTTAAATCAAAATATTCTGCACCTCTGCCTGTTTACAATACCAAAATATTGTAAACAAGATAAAATTTATATATGTAATTTAGTCTAACCTTAATTGTCCATAATTTTTATCTGTATATCTATGTGTAGATTTGCAAATTAAAACATACATATATTCTCAAACTAAAAAAACAGCAAATTAGCTATTTTTCACAATA
>CANRPI010000035.1 GCA_947632475.1 uncultured Clostridia bacterium
ATAACTTTAATATCGTGTACTGCGAATTCGTTATCGAATGTTACAGAAGCAACAGCTTTCATTCTGTTCTCTGAATTAACTTTTCTTAGACGTACATCTGTTATTTGCATTGTAAGTGCACCTACCTTCCTTAAGTTTAAAAATATTTCGTACATATATTTAATCTTATGTACAATTATATTATTCTCCAAAAAAAAATTTTTTCCTTCTTTTTTTTACAAAAAAATAAAATTTATTTTTGTGCCACATGAATGATTTTCATGGCACAAAAAATTTTTAATAAATTACTTGATAGAATTACATATGTATTATATAATTTTTTTAACAAAGATTAGTAAAGAAAGGTGAGAAAGTTGAAAATTACAGATATAAAAGAATTAGAAAAAATTGCAAAAAAAGTTAGACAAGGGATAATAGAGCAAGTATATTATGCAAAATCAGGACATCCAGGAGGTGCACTTTCAATTGCAGATATTTTAACAGTTTTATATTTTAATGAAATGAATATAAAGCCTCAAGAGCCAAAATGGGAAGATAGAGATAGATTAGTATTATCAAAAGGACATTGCACTCCAGCATTATATAGTTGTTTAGCTAATAAAGGGTATTTTAATGTAGAAAGTTTAAAAACATTTAGAAAAATAGATAGTAATTTACAAGGGCACCCTGACATGAACAAAGTGCTTGGAGTAGATATGACATCAGGTTCATTAGGACAAGGCTTATCTGTTGCAAATGGAATGGCAATTGCTGGCAAATTAGATAATAAAAATTATAGAGTTTATTGTATTTTAGGAGATGGAGAACTTGAAGAAGGGCAAATATGGGAAGCAGCAATGGCAGCAAATAAATATAAACTAGACAATCTTTGTGTAATAGTAGATAATAATAATTTACAAATAGATGGAAGCATAGAAGAAGTAATGAGTTCATATCCAATAGATGAAAAATTTAGAAGTTTTGGGTTTGAAATAATAAAAATAGATGGTCACAATATAGAAGAAATAATAAAAGCATTTGAAGTTGCAAGAAATATAAAGCAAAAACCAACATGCATAATAGCAAAAACAATTAAAGGTAAAGGTGTATCATACATGGAAAATAAAGTAGAATGGCATGGAAAAGCACCAAATGAAGAAGAATATAATCAAGCTATGCAAGAATTAAAAATATAAAAATCAAATTAATAATTAAGTATTATCTAAAATTTTAAGCAGTTATAAATAGGAGGTAAACAAATAATGAAAAACGAAAAAAAAGCTACCAGAAAAAGCTATGGAGAGGCATTAGTAGAACTAGGAAAAGAAAACGAAAATATAATAGTTTTAGATGCAGATTTAGCAAGTTCAACTAAAACAGAAATGTTCAAAAAAGAATACCCAGATAGATTTTTTGACATAGGAATAGCAGAAAACAATATGTTTAGTACAGCAGCAGGTCTTGCAACTTGTGGAAAAATACCATATGCAAGTACATTTGCGGTGTTTGCAGCAGGAAGAAGCTATGACCAAATAAGGACAAGTATATGTTATCCAAAATTAAATGTAAAAATATGTGCAACTCATTGTGGAGTAACTGCAGGAGAAGATGGTGCTACACATCAAATGTTAGAAGATATAGCATTAATGAGAGCTTTGCCAAATATGACAGTAATATCACCATCTGATGACATACAAACAAAATATTTAATAAAAGAAATATCAAAAATACAAGGACCAGTATATGTTAGATTGTCAAGATATGAAACAGAAATAATTTATGAAGAAAATCAAAAATTTGAAATAGGAAAAGCAATACAAATAGGAGATGGAACAGATGCAACCATTTTTGCAACTGGGGTAACAGTTGCAGAAAGTTTAAAAGCAAAAGAAATGTTAAAAGAAAGAGGAATAAATATAAGAGTTATAGACATGCACACAATAAAACCAATAGATGAGGAAATAATAATAAAATGTGCAAAAGAAACAAAAAAACTAATATCAGTTGAAGATCATAATATAATAGGAGGTTTAGGCTCAGCAATTTCAGAAATACTAACAGACAAATATCCTACAAAACTAACCAGATTGGGCATAAAAGACCAATTTGGAAAATCAGGAAAAGCAGAGCAACTATTACAATATTTTGGAATATCTGCAGAAGCAATATGTGCTCTTTAGCACAAAAAAGAGATAAAAAGAGAAAAATTGATAGAAAATGTAAAAAAACCAACATTTTCTATCAATTTTTTGCAAAAAAACTATTGCAAAAAATTCACTTTACTGTTATGATAAAAAATGAATAATAATAAACAAGCATATTGAATGGAGAGAATAATAATGATAGAATTTAGGAATGTTGTAAAAACCTATGATACTGGCACAAAAGCTATAAAAAATGCAAATTTTATTATAGATAAAGGTGAGTTTGCTTTTTTAGTAGGTTCATCAGGAAGTGGAAAATCAACTATTATAAAATTAATTTTAAAAGAAGAAGAACCAACTTCAGGAAATATTATTATAAATGGAAAAGACACAACATTTTTAAAACCAAGTAGAATACCATATTTAAGAAGAAGTATGGGAGTTGTATTTCAGGACTTCAGGCTTTTACCAGATAAAACAGTATATGACAATGTAGCATATGCAATGTATATAGTAAGAGCAACTCCAAGACATATAAGAAGGCAAGTGCCAATGGTTCTTTCTTTAGTAGGATTAAGTGGAAAAGCAAAAATGTATCCACATGAACTTTCAGGTGGAGAGCAGCAAAGAGTAGCATTAGCAAGAGCATTAGTAAATAATCCATCAATGTTAATTGCAGACGAGCCAACTGGAAACTTAGATCCAGATACAGCTTGGGATATAATGAATTTATTGAGTGATATAAACATGAGAGGAACAACAGTGGTAGTAGCAACACATGCCAAGGATATAGTAGACAAAATGAAAAAAAGAGTTATACATATAAAAAAAGGCGAAATAGTTAGAGATGATAAAAAAGGTGGGTATGATTGTGAAATATAACATATTTGGATATTTAATAGGAGAAGGATTTGGTAATGTATTCAAAAATAAAAAATCAACAGGAGCATCACTTATAATAATGTGTGCAACTATGATAATATTTGGAATATTTTTAATATTCGAAAAAAACGTAAATCACATTATGAGAGAAGTAGAAGCATCACAAGGAATACAAGTATTTATAAAAAACGAAGCAACTCAAGAACAAATAGACAAATTAAATGAAGACATAAGAGCAATAGATGGAGTTAGTACAACTGAATTCATTTCAAAAGAAGAAGCTCTAAATCAAATGAAAGAAAGATTTGGAGAAAAACAAGATTTATTATCAGGTTATGAAGAAAACAATATATTTCCAGCATCATATGTAGTAACATTAACAGATTTAAGCAAAAGTAAAGAAATACAAGAAAAAATTCAGCAATTTGAAGTGGTAAAAAGAATTACAAGTAAAAATGAAACAATAGACACATTAGTAAATTTAGCAAAAGGTATAAATTATATAACTTTAGCAACATCTATATTATTAGTATGTATATCAGTATTTATTATATCAAACACAATAAAGTTAACAGTTCATGCAAGAAGAAAAGAAATTTCAATAATGAAATATGTAGGAGCAACAAATGGTTTCATAAGATGGCCATTTATAGTAGAAGGTATGATAATAGGTGTATTAGCAAGTATCATATCAATAGTTATTGTTGGAGGAGCATATATTGTAATTGCACAAAAAATAGTATATTCAGAGTTTATGCAAGTAATAAACATGGGATTAGTAAGCTTTAATGATATGTTCAATTCAATAATAGGAATATATTTATTACTTGGAATAGGAATAGGTGCTATTGGAAGTGTAATTTCTATGCGAAAATATTTAAAAGTATAAAGGAGAAATTATGCGTAAATTTTTAAGTGGATTAATTACTTTTGTGATATGTAGTTTTTTCCTAATTCCGTTTGTAAATGCAGAAAATACACAAGATGAAGATACTAAAAATGAAAATAATACGCAAAATACTGTAATAACAGATTTACAAACACAGCAAAAAGAAATTAAAGAAAATATAGATAATGCAAGTGAAGAGCTAGAAGGAGTTCAAAACGAATTATCAGACAACTTAAAGAGATTACAAGAATTAGATGAAAAAATTGAAAATTCTCAAAAAGAATTAGATGAATTAAATGTAAAAATTAAAAAATTACAAATCACAATAGATAAAACACAAGAAAAATTAGATATAGTTCAAGGAAGTTATAAAAAGCAAAAAAAATTACTAGAAGAAAGACTAGTAATAATGTATGAATCTGGTGAAACACATTATTTAGATGTTATACTAAGTTCAAAGAATTTATCAGACTTCTTATCAAATTATGTTCTAATTACAGAGCTTGCAGATTATGAATCACAGTTATTAGAAGAAGTAGAACGACAAAAAAATGAAATAGAAATACAAAAAAGTAAATTAGATAGTAAAAGAAAAGAATTATCAGCAACAAAGCAAAATCAGACTATAACCGCAAAAATATTAGAAAATACAAAAGCAATTAGACAAAAACACATAACAAACTTATCAGAAAAAGAAAATGAAATTCAATCAAAAATAGATGAATACAATACTCAATTTGCTCAAATAAATGCAGAAATATTAACA
This sequence comes from uncultured Clostridia bacterium, assembly GCA_947632475.1. GTDB lineage: Bacteria > Bacillota > Clostridia > TANB77 > CAG-508 > CAG-269. The sequence continues at coordinate 4,661 of CANRPI010000035.1, forward strand.
CTGGCAATGGAAGGAATAGACACCGAATACATAGGAGGAGAACTAGCGTGGCCAGTACCACGGATATACTAGAATAACTTCAAAATATGGAATGAGGACACATCCAATTACCGGAGTATATAAATTACATTCAGGAGTAGATATAAGTGCACCAATGGGAGCAAATTTCGTAGCAGCAAATGATGGAATAGTAGTAAAAGCAGAATATAACAGTGCATATGGAAACATGGTAATAATAGACCATGGAGGAGGAGTTTCAACTTTATATGCACATGGCTCAGAAATTCCAGTTCAAGTTGGAGAATATGTAAAAAGAGGACAAACTGTAGTACTAAAAGTAGGATCAACTGGATATTCAACTGGACCACATGCACACTTTGAAGTTAGATTAAATGGAATTGTAACAGACCCTATGCCATACATAACAAATGGAATTGTACCAAAAGCTGAAATAACAAATGATGAAGAAGATACATCAAATAATCAAGAAAATACAAACACAGAAGATCCAAATAAAAAAGATACATACAATGAACAAGTTAATACAAGCACATAGTGCACAAATGAAAAAGAAACATATAATGAGCAAGTTAATACAAGCACATAGTAAACAAATGAAAAAGAAAATACAAATATAAAGTAATACACATAAAATAAAAAATGAAGAAAACAAAAATTATTAGGAGGAACCTATGAAAAAAGCAAGTTTAAAAATATTAGTAATATTAGTAACATGCATAATCTTAATTGTAAGTAATATTAATTTAGTAATAGCAACTTCAGAAACAGACAAGTTAAAACAAGAGAAAAATCAAAATAACGAAAAAATAACTCAAACTGAAAAAGAATTAGAAAACATTAAAGAAGAAAAATCTGAAACAATGAAGCAAGTAGAAGATTTAACAACTCAAATATCACAATATCAAAATCAAATTGACGAATTAGATAGTAAAATTTCAGGTTTAAACACAAAAATAAAAGAATCAGAAGAAAAACTAAATAAAGCACAAGAAGACTATACAAAACAAGAAAAATTATTAGAAGAAAGACTAGTTGTAGCATATGAAGAAGGAGAAACCTCCTATTTAGACTTTTTATTATCATCAGAAAGCATTACAGACTTAATATCAAAATATTATTTAGTAACAGAGTTAGCTACAAATGACACAGAATTATTAGAGCAAATAGAAAAACAAAAACAAGAAATAGAGAAAGCAAAGCAATCATTAGAAGCAAGCAAAAATGAACTTGCAACATCAAAAGCAAGCAAACAAAGCATTGCAACACAGCTGCAAAATTCAAAAAACGAAAAAAATAATTATGTGTCAAAATTAAATGAAGATGAGAAAAAAACACAAGAAAAACTTGAACAATTACAAGCAGACAATGATAAAATACAAAAAGAATTGCAAGCAGCAGAAGCCAGATATAGAGAACAGCTTGAAGCTTTAAGAAGAAAACAGCAAAATGGCAGTTCATCTGGAAATGGAGCGTCTAATAGTGGTGATTCATATAATTCAGGAGGTTCAGGAGTATTACAAAAACCAGTTAAATCAGGTTCAATAACTGCTACAATGTACTATTCAAGTGGTAAATATCATGGGGCAATAGACTATGGAGTACCAGTTGGAACAACAGTTTATGCAGCAGCAGATGGAATTGTTTATACTGCAAGTTATGCAGCAGGAAGCTACGGAAATTACATAGTAATACAACATACAAATGGATTAAGAACATATTATGCACATGGAAATGGAACATTCTATGTTTCAGCAGGTCAAGAAGTATCAAAAGGTCAAGCAATAATGTTAAGTGGAAATAGTGGTAATTCATCAGGACCACATTTACATTTTGAAGTAAGAGTTTCACCATATAGTTGGTATTCAAACGGAAATGATAGTAGAAGAGACCCACGTAATTATATGTAAAAATCAAGGGGCGACGTTTAAGTCGCTCTGCGATTGTTCATATTACTTTATAAAGAAGAAATAAAAGATTAAGTAATATTTTAAAATGTAGAAATTATTAATAATGATTTGTGGCTAAGAAAGGAATGGATTAATAATGAAAGAAAACAAAAAAAATAGAGTATATAAAGTAATAATGCTAGTTGTATTAGTAGCATTTTTAACTTTTATAATCACATCAATTAGTATGTATCAATATTTTAATGGAACAGGTGAAAAAATATTAATATCTTCAATAGGCAAAGGAGATGACTTAGCTTCACAATTAGAAAAATATAGAGCATTAATAGAAAAATATTATTTAGGCGAAATAGATAATGAAAAATTAAAAGAAGGAGCTATAAAAGGCTATATTGAAGGCTTAGGAGATGAATATTCAGAATATATTTCAAAAGAAGACATGAAAGACTATTTAGAAGATGCAACTGGAAATTTTGTAGGAGTTGGAATATATATGACAAAAGACACCCAAAGCAATAGAATAATGGTATTATCACCAATAAAAAATAGTCCAGCCCAAAAAGCAGGAATATTGCCAGGAGATTTAATAATATCAGTTGATGGTACTGAATATTCAGGAGACGAAATGTCAGTTGCATCAAGCAAAATAAAAGGTGAAGTTGGCTCAAAAGTAAAAATAAAAATATTAAGAGAAACAAAAGAATTAGAATTTGAATTAACTAGAGAAAACATTAAAGTAAATCCAGTAGAAGGAAAGGTAATAAACAATAATATAGGTTATATAAAATTTTCATCTTTTGATGATGGAACAGCAGAAGAATTTAAAAATAAATTCGAAGAATTAGAAAAACAAGGAATAAAATCATTAATAATAGATTTAAGAAATAATGGAGGAGGCATTGTAGATGAAGCTTTACAAATAGCTGATTATGCCACAGAAAAAAATTCAGTATTATTATATGAAATTGACAAAAATCAAAAAGAAGAAATCCAAAAATCTAAAAACGATCCAATTATAAATATGCCAATAATAATATTAACCAATAAAAATACAGCAAGTTCATCTGAAATATTAGCAGGAGCACTAAAAGACTTAGGAAAAGCCAAAATAGTTGGAACAAAAACTTTTGGAAAAGGTGTAATACAACAAATACTAACATTACCTGATGGAGATGGATTAAAAATAACAGCAGAAGAATATTTAACACCTAATAAAACAAAAATCAACAAAATAGGAATAGAGCCTGATGAAGTAGTAGAAATATCAGAAGAGATGCAAAATACTTTAGAAATAGAAGAATCAAAAGATACACAATTACAAAAAGCAATTGAATTATTAAAATAACAAGCAAAAATGAAATTTAAGAAAAAAATAAAGATAGAAATGTATTTTTTTTAAAACAATTTGTACCTTAGGAAGGAATGATATAAAAATGAATTTGCCAAATAAACTAACAATATTTAGAATAATATTAGTACCAATAATGGTTATAATACCTTTTTTAGGGATTGAAGGAAAGTTTTTAGGTATACCACTAGAATGGTTAATAATAGATTTAATTTTTATTATAGCATCAATAACAGACAAATTAGATGGTTATTTGGCACGAAAAAATAATCAAATAACAGCATTTGGCAAATTTTTAGATCCACTTGCAGACAAAATACTAGTATTAGCAGCTATGATAATGCTAGTTGAAATGGGAAAATTACCAGGATGGATACCAATAATAGTACTTGCAAGAGAATTTATGGTATCTGCATACAGACTAATTGCAGTAGAAAAAGGTGGAAAAGTAATTGCAGCTTCAAATTGGGGAAAACTAAAAACTGTTACTCAAATGTTTGCAATAATATTAGCATTTGTAGATTTAAACAGCTTTGGAAGTTGTTTTACAGGAAGACTACAAAGTGGAGATTTAGTATTAAACATAATTGTAACAGTTATGATGATAATTCAAACAATAGCTACTATTTTTTCTGGAATGGATTATATGAAAGGTGCAAAAGACCTAATAAAATAAATATATTAAATTCTTGCAAGTAAATAAAAATGTCAAAAATAAAGAATAAAAAAATAAACAAATTAAAAAAATAAATAAATTAAAAATATTGACAAATAAAAAAAAATGACTTAATATATATATGTTTTTACAAAAAATAAATAAAAAGTAACATATCTTTAAGAGAGGAGAAAAGCAATGGAAGAAAAAGAAGTTTTATTAACACAAGAAGGGTATGATAAGTTAGAAAAAGAATTAAATTATTTAAAAACAGACAAAAGAGCAGAAATAGCAGATAGAATAAAAATAGCACTAGGATTTGGAGACTTGTCAGAAAATTCTGAATATGACGAAGCTAAAACAGCACAAGCTGAAAACGAAGTGAAAATTGCAGAACTAGAAAACAAAGTTAGACATGCAAAAATTATTGATGAAAAAGATATAGACACAGAAACAGTACAAGTTGGAAATATAGTAAAAGTCTTAGACTTAGAATTTGATGAAAAAATAGAATATACAATAGTAGGTTCAACAGAAGTAAATTTAGCAGAAAATAAAATATCAAATGAATCACCATTAGGTGCAGCATTACTTGGCGCAAAGAAAAATAACATAGTAGAAGTTAATGCACCAGCAGGAGTTATGAAATATAAAATATTATCAATCAAAAAATAAAAATGTGCCACTAAAAATTTAGTGGCACACTTTGTGCTATGTGGACGCTTCTTGATGGCACATTATGTCCTATAGATATGTTTCTTAGTGGCACACTTTGTGCTATGTGGACGCTTCTTGATGGTATATTTATGTCCCATGGGTAGTTTCTTAATGGCACAAATTTATTTTAAGCTAATACTTTAAAGAAAAAATCAAATTTTCAAACTACTATCTAATGCTAATTTTATCATATTATTTAAACCAGTTTCTCTATCTTCACTAGAAAGGCTATTTTTATCAAATACAGAATCTACAACAGTCATTAAGCAAGTAGCATTTTTATTTAACATTTTAGCAATATAGAATAGAGCAAAAGACTCCATTTCAACTCCTAAAGCATTAAAATCTTTAGGCAATCTTTTCATAAATTCATTAACATCTGTCATATATAAATCGAAACAATCAGAACAAACAGTATTACCCTTAAAAATTTTAATTCCTAAATTTGAAGCTGTTTCACTAATTATATTATTTAAATGTACGTTTGAGTTTACATTATGGCAATTGTCGTTATTTAATGTCAAAGCAAAATTACTTTCGCTATATACATTTTCAGATAAAATAATATCCATAAGTTTAATATCTTTATGATATGAACCACAAGAACCAATTCTAATAATATTTTCAACTTCATAGAATTTATATAATTCATAACTATAAATACCAATACTTGGCATTCCCATACCAGAAGCCATAATTGTAAGCTCTTTTCCTTTATAATTTCCTGTATAAGTGTATATATTTCTAATGTCATTTACTAATTTGTAATTATCTAAAAAATTTTCTGCAATATATTTCGCTCTTAATGGGTCACCTGGCATGATTACATTTTTGGCAATTTCTCCTAATTTTGCATTATTGTGAGTTGTTGGCATAAAAAATCCTCCTTTTATTTATAAAAATTATAGATAATAATATTATGAAATCAAAATATAATAATAGTATATCACAAAATACGAAAAATACAAAAAAATTTAAGACCACCCATAAGGATGGTCTTAGTTGGTAGGTTGCTTAAGGTTTTATATATTTCAGCCTTAAACAATATGAATCAAATACTATTTGAGGATAGAAATTTTCAGGAAGTTCCTTTTCCTCTACAATTTTAAAATTTGCTTTTTGCCATTTTTGTTTGACAATTTTCAAAAACACATCTCTGTGTTTCCAAGCACGCATAAATTCGAGAGAGAAGAAATAGAGAACATCTCCAGAATTTCCATCAAGTGCACAGGTCCAGCCTAATGGAAAATCAGGTAACTGGTCAAATGCACTACAAAATGCTTCAATAGACCGATTAGAAACTGTGCTGTCTTCAAAAATTAAGTTGTCAGCCATTTTTGTACCCACCTTTTAAATTATTAATTTCCTGTTTTTACAGAAAATCAATATTATTTTAACAAATTTTTAAGTAAAAGTCAAATTTATGTAAATCTAAAATATGCAAGATTATTTCAAGTGTACTTAGTAAACATTTTGTTTAGCTTTTAAGTTATTTATTAAAAATAAGAATATACCAGTAACGAATTATAACAAAATATAGTAAAAAATATTAAAAATTACTTGTGTATTTTAAAAAAAGATGTTAAAATAAGAATAGATTAAAAAAAAACCAATTTTGGCAAATTTTTTAATCTTTTTTTATTTTATAAAAATAATAAATTTAAAGCCAATATTGTAGAAAAGAGGTAGAAATGAATACAAAATACATATTTGTAACAGGTGGAGTAGTATCAGGACTAGGAAAAGGAATAACAGCTGCATCAATAGGAAGGCTTTTAAAAAATAGAGGATATAAAATAACTATACAAAAGTTTGATCCATACATAAATGTAGATCCAGGCACAATGAATCCATATGAGCACGGAGAAGTATTTGTAACAGATGATGGAGCTGAAACAGATTTAGATTTAGGACATTATGAGAGATTTATAGATGAAAATTTGGGTAAAAATTCAAGTGTAACAATGGGAAAAATATATTCAAATGTAATTGAAAAAGAAAGAAAAGGTGACTATTTAGGAAAAACAGTTCAAGTAATACCACATATTACAAATGAAATAAAAGAAAAAATATATGGATTTGAGAATACAGACATAGATATAGTTATAACAGAAATTGGAGGAACAGTTGGAGATATAGAAGGACTTTCAATTATAGAAGCAATAAGGCAAGTAGGGCTAGAAAAAAATCCAGAAGATGTTTTATATATTCATGTAACTTTATTACCATATATATATGGTTCAAATGAAATAAAAACCAAACCAACTCAGCACTCTGTTAAAGAACTTCAAAGTTTTGGTATAAAGCCAGACATATTGGTATGTAGAACTGAAACTGACATTGCAGAAAACGTAAGAGAAAAACTTGCATTATTTTGTAATGTAAGAAAAACTAGTGTAATTCAAAACAAAACAGCAGATTGCTTATATGCAATACCATTAATGCTAGAAAAAGAAGGACTAGCAAGAGAGATATGTAATCATTTAAAATTAGACAATTATATACCAGACAATTCTAAATGGGAAGAAATGATAGAAAATATTAGAAATATAAAAGATAAAGATTCTGTGAATGTAGCTATAGTTGGAAAATATGTAAAATTAGAAGATTCATATATATCAGTAATTGAAAGTTTGCATCATGCAGGATTTAGTAACAATGTAAATGTCAATATAAAACTAATTGATTCTGAAACAATAACAAGTGAAAATGTATCTAAAAAATTGGAACAAATGCATGCAATTGTAGTACCAGGAGGATTTGGAAATAGAGGAATAGAAGGAAAAATAGAAACAATAAAATATGCAAGAGAAAATAAAATTCCATTTTTGGGAATATGTTTAGGAATGCAAATGGCTGTTGTAGAATATGCCAGAAATGTACTAGGGTTAAAAGATAGTAATTCAGCCGAGTTTAGTAAAACTACTAAAAATCCAGTAATTCACATAATGGAAGAACAAAAACAAATAAATAGAAAAGGTGGAACAATGCGTCTAGGTGCATATCCTTGTGTGATAAAGCCAGATACATTGGCAAGTAAAGTATATGGAAAAGAAGAAATTTCAGAAAGACATAGACATCGTTATGAATTTAACAATTCATATAGAGAAAGTTTAGAAAAAGCAGGTTTAAAAATTTCAGGTACATCTCCAGATGGATTACTAGTAGAAATTATAGAACTTCCAGAACATCCATATTTTATTGCAGGACAATTTCATCCAGAATTAAAATCTAGACCAAATAATCCAGCTCCATTATTTGTTGGTTTAATAAGTGCTGCAAAAAATTTAAAAGAAGACAAATAAAAATTTTATAAAAACTATTGACAAAAAATAAAAAAACATTTATAATTTATAAATGTCAGGAGGAGAAAAGGTGCAGGTGTAGTTCAATGGTAGAACCTCAGCC
>CANRPI010000036.1 GCA_947632475.1 uncultured Clostridia bacterium
GTACATTCTTTTGGTTTTAAGAATTTACCGCTTAGGTTTATCTCTAAAGGATTTTATTGTTTACTTTTCAATGTACTCTTCTTCCTTTTTGTAAAGGACGATTTTAATTATACTCTACTCTTTTAAATTTGTCAACTACTTTTTCAAAAATTTTTTTATTTTTTTTAGAACTTGTTATTGCTCAAATTAAAAATAAAAAATATACTAGAAAAGGGCGTGTTTATATTAGTGCAAATATGCCACAAAGAAATATCCTAGTGGCACATTTGTAATTATTTAGAAACATTAATTGTTAAAATTATATATTTTGCAAGTTTGGTTTTTTCATCATAATCTATCTTTACATCATACGTATAGTTTTTAGCTCTATTATTTTCTATAAAATCTGTCAGTTTTTTAGTCATTTTCTCATTGTTGCTATTTCTAGATAATTCTATTTTCACTTCATTTCCTGAAACGACTTCTATATTTATTAAATTATTTTTTATTGTATCTATCAAATTTATTATTTTTTCTGTATTCAATTTTTGTCCTTGTAAAATTTCAAATTGTGAATTGAATCTATTTCTTTCAGTTTGGCTAACTTTTACGTCTTCATCTATCATGTTTTGTGAATTTGATATACCTATTTTATTTAATACAATTTTTAAATCTTCTACTTTTATATTATTATTTATTTTTTCAATATTACTTTTCATTTTTTTACTTACAGAGTTATATACTTTTTGCAAGTTTTTATCACTTAATTCGTCAATATTTAAACTATTTTTATCATTTAATGTTATTTCATCTTCAAAATTATTTACTATCTCTATATTTGATTGAATATTTAATTCAATTTTTTCATTTTCATACTCGTATCTAGCTAAAATAGTATTTTCATATTTACTTTCATTTTTAATTTTTATTGTATTATCTATAGTTAACTTTTTTTCTCCTGTTTTATCCTTTTTTACAGATATAATTGACATATTAGTGCTATTTATTTTCAATTCTAAAGAATTTGATTTTTGTTCTTCTGGATCTGCTGTCATATTTTCATATGTTATTTTTGCATATGTTTCTTCTCCATTTTTCAAAAAGTTTACATTTATTTCATATTCACTTGTTTGAATTCTAGTTGCAATAGTATTTTTATTGTTTTCATATACAATAATTCTGTTTGTTTCATTTCCTATATTATTTTTTGTTATATTTTCAATTGTTTTTTCAATTTTTTCAATAAATTGTTGTTTTAATTGTTTTTCTTGCACATTTTCTAGCACTTGGTCAATAATTTCAATTTTTGATAATATTATTTCATCCTGTTTTATATTTTCTAAAATTTTAATATATAAGTTATTTAATTCTTCTTTTGAAAGGCTTAAAGTATAAGAGTTTGCAGTAATTTCATTTTTGTTTATTGTTAATTTTTGATTTGTTTGTTTACTAAATTTGTCTTTTGAAATATTTTCATCTAAGATTTTAAGATATTTATCTTTTAATTTTTCTTTTTCTTCGTCTGAAAATTTTATTTTTCTTATTTCATCTTTAAATTCTAATTGTTCTGGAATTTTTGAAAGGTTTTCTTCGTTGTAACCTGCTTTTTGTAATATTTCTCTTAAATTTTGGTTTTCAGTTAAAATATATTGTTTAAAATAGTCTGAAAATTTTATTCCATATATATTTGCTTGTTTTAAAAGTTCAAGTTCTAATAATTTATCTTCATTTTTTAATAGCTTTATGTCTTGATATTTTTTTTGATTTTCTGGATTATTTGTACCTTCTATGCTAATTTTTAATTTATTAATATCATTGTTTGAGTTTTCTGCACTTGTTCCTATGTCTGTAATATAATTTACTTTTATTTCAGATTTATTTGTATATTTTTTATTTTGTAAATTTTGATTATATTCATTATTGATTATAAAGTCAGTAATTGTTTCCATATTTTCAAAGTTTTTTGCTATATATTCTCCAAATAATTGCTTTTCAGATTTTAAAATATCAGTTTTTAAATATAAAAATGTTATTACAACTGCTGATATTGCTACAAGTGCTATTGCAATTATCGTTACTATTATAATTATTTTTTTCTTGTTTCTATATAACATAAGAAGGTTCCCCCTTATTTACTATTTATTTTGTTTCTTTGTTTTACTGCCTCATATACTACTATTCCTGTTGATACTGACGCATTTAATGATGTTACTTTACCTTTCATTGGAATTTTTATTAAGAAATCACATTTTTTCTTTACTTTTTCTCCAATTCCGTTTCCTTCATTTCCTATTACTATGGCAAGTGGTCCTGTCAAGTCTTGATTATAATAATATTTTTCTTTGTCAATATCTGTTCCACATATCCAAAGTCCGGCTTTTTTTAGTTTTTCTATTGTTTCAGATATGTTTGTAACTCTTGCTATTTTCATGTGTTCTACTGCTCCACTTGATGCTTTATTTACTGTACTATTAACACTTGCTGACCTTCTTTTTGGAATTATTACTCCATGTATTCCTGCAGTTTCTGCTGTCCTTATTATAGAACCTAAATTATGTGGATCTTCTATTCCATCTAATATTAATATAAATGCATCTTCTTTTTTTTCTTTGGCTTCTTGTAATATATCTTCTACTTCTACATATTCAAATGGTGGAACAATTGCTATTACTCCTTGATAATTTCTATTTGTTGCCATTTCTTCCATTTGTTTTCTGTCTTTTTCTACTATTATTATTTTTCTTTCATTTGCTTTTGCAATTATTTTATTAATGGATCCATGTTTTTCGCCTTTAGTTATGAATATTTTGTTTATATCTTTTCCACTTTCTAATAGTTCTAGAACAGAATTTCTTCCTTCAACTTGGTCTTCGTAATTTTTTTCCATTTTTAATCATATTCCTTTCTTTGACTCAACTGGTTGAATTTTTTTAACTATTTCTTTTATTCATCATCTAGTTTTAATACAGACAAAAATGCTTCTTGTGGGATTTCTACATTTCCTATTTCACGCATTTTTTTCTTTCCACGTTTTTGTTTTTCTAATAGCTTTTTCTTTCTGGTAATATCTCCTCCATAGCATTTAGCTAATACATCTTTTCTCATTGCTGAAATTGTTTCTCTTGCTATAATTTGACCACCTACTGCTGCTTGAATCGGTATTTTGAATAATTTTCTAGGAATAACTGTTTTTAATTTTTCAACCATCTTTTTGCCTCTATCATATGCACCATCTTTATGAACTATAAAGCTTAATGCATCTACTTTTTCTCCATTTATGTGGATGTCTAATTTTACTAGTTTTGATGTCCTATATTCTTTAAATTCATAGTCTAAAGAAGCATATCCTTTTGTTTTTGATTTTAGATTATCAAAAAAGTCATATATTATTTCGTTTAATGGCATTTCATATATTAATGTTACTCTGTTTTCATCTAAATATTTCATGTCTATATATATTCCACGTCTTCTTTGACATAATTCCATTATGTTTCCTACATATTCTTTTGGAGTTAATATATTTGCTGTAACAAATGGTTCTTCTATGTATGATATTTCTTGTGAACTTGGTAATTCTTCTGGGTTATATAGCTCTATTACTTGTCCATCTGTTTTATGAACTTTGTAAATAACTGATGGGGCAGTTGTTATTAGTCCTAAATCAAACTCTCTGTCTAGTCTTTCTTCTATTATTTCTAAATGAAGTAATCCTAAAAATCCACATCTAAATCCAAAGCCTAATGCAGATGATGCTTCTGGTTCGTATTCTAAAGCTGCATCATTTAATTTTAGCTTTTCTAATGCTTCTTTTAAGTTTTCATATTCACTTCCATCTATTGGGTATAAACCACAATATACCATTGGCGTTACTTTTTTATAACCTTTTAATGGCTCATCAGCAGGGTTATTATTTAATGTTATCGTATCTCCTACATGTATATCTGAAAGATTTTTTATGCTTGCTGCAATATATCCTACATCTCCTGCACTTATTTCTTCTAGTGGCATATATGCACCTGGTACAAAATACCCAACTTCTGATACAGTAAAAACAGTGTTTGTTGCCATTAATTTTATTTCGTCTCCTATTTTTACTTTTCCATCTACTACTCTTACATATGCAACTGCTCCTTTATAGTTGTCATAATATGAATCAAATATTAAACATTTTGTCTTTGCATTTTCATCTCCTTTTGGTGCTGGTAAATCTGTAACTATTCTTTCTAAGACCTGCTCTACATTTAAACCTGATTTTGCTGAAATACATGGGGCATCTTCTGCTGGTATTCCTATTATTTCTTCTATTTCATGTTTTACTTCTTCTACTCTACTATTTGGTAAGTCTATTTTATTTAATACTGGTAATATTTCTAAGTTATTGTCTATTGCTAAATATACATTTGCTAAGGTTTGTGCTTCAACTCCTTGGCTTGAGTCTACTACTAATACTGCTCCATCACATGCTGCTAAACTTCTTGATACTTCATAATTAAAATCTACATGTCCTGGCGTATCTATTAAGTTTAATATATATTCTTGACCATCTTTAGCTTTGTATAACATTCTTACAGCTTGGGATTTTATAGTTATTCCTCTTTCTTTTTCTATGTCCATATTGTCTAATATTTGACTTTCCATTTCTCTTTTTGATAGTACTCCTGTCATTTCTATTAATCTGTCTGCTAAGGTTGATTTTCCATGGTCTATATGTGCTATTATACTAAAGTTTCTTATTTTTTCTTGCCTATTTTCCATAGTTCCTCCATATTTTGAACTTTTTCTTATTTATGCTAACATTTTTAATATATTTTAACATAAAAAGGTATTGATATTCAATACCTCTTTAATGTTTTATTAATCTTATCCAAATAATCCACGTTTTTTTACTGGTGGTTGTTCATTCATTGTTTTGGCAAGTTGAACTAATAAATCTCTTTGTTCTTTTGTTAATCTTTTAGGTGTTTGGACTATTACTGTAAATATAAATTCTCCTATTGAACTTGAATTTATAGATTTAAATCCTTTATTTCTTATTGTAAATTTAGCACCAGTTTGTGTTCCTTCTGGTATTTTATATTTTTCTTTGCTACCATCTACCATAGGAATTTCTAACTCTGCTCCTAAGGTTGCTTGTGTTATTGTTATTGGAATTTCACATAACACATTGTTTCCTTTTCTTGTGTATATACTGTGTTTTTTTATTTTTACAGTAATATATAAATCGCCTTTTGCTCCACCTTTTTCTCCTGCTTCTCCTTCGCCTCTAAGTACTACTGTTTGACCATCATCTATTCCTGCTGGAATTTTTATTTTTATTTTAGGTTGTTTTCTTACTTTGCCTCTACCATGACATATTTCACATGGCTCTTGTATTACCTCTCCTGTTCCATGACATTCACTACACGTTCTTGTTGTTTGCATTTGTCCAAGTATTGTATTTTGTACTTGTTTTACTTGACCAGTTCCATTACATACTTTGCATTTTACAGGAGATGTACCAGGTTTTGCTCCAGTACCATGACAATTTGTGCATTCGTCATCTCTAGTTATTGTAATTTCTTTTTCTACACCTAAAAATGCTTGTTCAAATGTTACATCTATATGCACATTTAAATCTGCTCCCTTACGTGGTCCATTTTGCTTTCTAGATGAATTTTTGCCTCCAAATCCACCTCCAAAGAATGAAGAAAAGATGTCTCCTAAATCACCAAAGTCTCCAAATCCATCAAAACCAGAACTTGTGTATGAATAGTATCCACCTTGACCACCAAATGGTCCACCGGCTCCTCCTCCAAAGCCTTGTGGTCCATCTGGTCCAAATTGGTCATACATTCTTCTTTTTTGACTGTCTGACAATGTTTCATATGCTTCATTTACTTCTTTAAATTTTGCTTCTGCTTCTGCTTTATTGTCTGGATTTGCATCTGGATGATATTTTTTAGCTAATTTTCTATATGCTTTTTTTAATTCTTCATCAGTTGCATTTTTACTTACGCCTAATACCTCATAATAATCTCTTTTTCCAGCCATTTTCTCCTCCTATTAAAATGTCTTAACTTTGTTATAGGTGGATTTATTTATTATTGTCATCTTCCACTTTATAATCTGCATCATATACATTTCCATTTTCGTCTGTTTTTGGTCCTTGGTTGTCTGCATTTGCTCCTTGTGCTCCATTTGGATTTGCATTTTTGTATAGTTGCTCTGACATATCATAAAATACTTTTGTTAGTTTTTCAGTTGCTTCTTTTATAGTGTCTATATTATTTGTTTCTAGTGCTTTTTTAGTATTTTCTATTTCTGTTTCAACTTTTGATTTTTCTTCACTGCTTATTTTGTCTCCTAAATCATTTAGTGTTTTTTCACTATTGTAAATTAGACTTTCAGCATTGTTTTTAACTTCGATTTCTTCTTTCTTCTTTTTGTCTTCTTCAGCATGTGCTTCTGCATCTTTTACAGCTTTATCTATGTCTTCATCTGTTAAGTTTGTTGATGCTGTTATTGATACATCTTGACTGTTTCCAGTTGCCATGTCTTTTGCAGATACATGTACTATTCCGTTTGCATCTATATCAAATGTTACTTCTATTTGTGGTACTCCTCTTGGTGCTGCTGGAATTCCAGTTAATTGGAATCTTCCTAATGTTTTATTATATGCTGCCATTTCTCTTTCACCTTGTAGAACATGTACTTCTACTGATGTTTGACCATCTGCAGCTGTTGAGAATATTTGTGATTTTTTAGTTGGTATTGTTGTATTTCTTTCAATTAATTTTGTAAATACTCCTCCATATGTTTCAATACCAAGTGAAAGTGGTGTTACGTCTAATAATACTAAGTCTTTTACATCTCCTGAAAGTACTCCACCTTGTATTGCTGCACCTATTGCAACACATTCATCTGGGTTGATTCCTTTGTCAGCTTCTTTTCCAGTAATTCTTTTTACTGCTTCTTGTACTGCTGGAACTCTTGTAGATCCACCTACTAATAATACTTTGTGTATATCATTTGGTGTTAATCCTGCATCTTTTAATGCTTGGTTAACTGGTCCTGCAGTTGCTTCTATTAAATCATGAATTAACTCTTCAAATTTAGCTCTTGTTAGGTTTACATCTAAATGTTTTGGTCCTGTGCTATCAGCAGTAATGAATGGTAAGTTAATTTGTGTTTGTTGTACTCCTGATAGTTCTATTTTAGCTTTTTCAGCTGCTTCTTTTAGTCTTTGCATTGCCATTTTGTCTGTTTTTAAATCTATTCCGCTTGATTTTTTGAATTCACTTACTAAGTAATTTATAATTGCTTCGTCAAAGTCGTCTCCTCCTAAATGTGTGTTTCCATTTGTAGCTAATACTTCAAATACACCGTCTCCAATGTCTAGTATTGATACATCAAATGTTCCTCCACCTAAGTCATATATCATTATTTTTTGGTCTTGTTCTTTATCCATTCCATATGCAAGTGCTGCTGCTGTTGGTTCGTTTATAATTCTTAGTACTTCTAATCCTGCTATTTTTCCTGCATCTTTTGTAGCTTGTCTTTGGCTATCGCTAAAATATGCTGGAACTGTGATAACTGCTTGTGTTACTTTTTGTCCTAAATAGTTTTCTGCATCTGCTTTTAATTTTTGTAATATCATTGCTGAAATTTCTTGTGGTGAGAATTTGTCACCTTCTATATCTACTTTTTCGTTTGTTCCCATTTTTCTTTTTATTGATATAACAGTGTTTTCTGGATTTGTAACTGCTTGACGTTTTGCTATTTGTCCAACTAACCTTTCTCCGTTTTTTGAGAATGCAACTACTGATGGAGTTGTTCTGTTACCTTCTGCATTTGGTATTACAACTGCTTCTCCTCCTTCCATAACTGCTACACATGAATTTGTTGTTCCTAGGTCAATTCCTATAATTTTTCCCATTTTAAAATTCCTCCCTTTAATGTCTTTTTAACATTTTTATATGGTTATAAGTTAAAATCTTTTTTTAACTTAAATTTAATGACTTTTTAATATAAATTTTTTTCTAATTTGCAACTACTACCATAGAATGACGTATTACTCTGTTTCCTATTTTATAGCCTTTTCTGTATTCTTGTGCAATTTCTTTTTCTCCAAGATTTTCGTCTTGTATGCTTGATACTGCTTCATGTAGTTCTGGATCAAATGTTTCTCCTACTGCTTTTATTTCTTCTATTCCTTTTGATTGTAGTACATCTTTAAATTGTTTTAATACAAGTTCTACTCCTTTTTTGTATTCTTCATCTTGTGTTTCTACTTTTGCTGCATTTTCTAAATTATCTACTACTGGTAGCATAACTTCTACTACGTCTGATAAAATTGAATTATATAATAATTCTCTTTCTTTTGAACTTCTTTTTTTAAAATTTTCAAACTCTGCTAAGATTCTTTTATATCTATCATCTAATTCGTCATAATCTTGCTTTGGTACCATTTCTTTGTGTTGTTTTTTTTCTTGTTTTGTTTCTTCTTTATTTTCCTCTTTTTCTTTAATTTCTTGATTGTTTTCTAGTTTTTCTTTGTTTTCTTCTGACATATTATTCTCCTCTCTATTTTTTATTTTTTGTTATTTACTAACTGTTATTGTTTAATTTGTTGTTAATGTATTTCATTACTGATATTACCTTTGAGTAATCCATTCTTTTTGGTCCTATTATTCCTATTGTGCCTAATTCTTTTCCATTTACTTTGTGCTTGAATGTTACTATACTGAAGTCTTTTAATTCTTCTTTTTCGTTTTCTTCTCCTATATATACGTTTATGTCTTCTGCAAATCCAGAGTTTAACATGTCTGCTATCATTTCTTTTGTGTCTAGTATGTTTATGAAGTTTTTTGCTACTGATAAACTATTAAATTCTGGTAAGTCAAATGATTTGTTTGCTCCTTCTAAATATATTTTGTTGTCTTGTTCTAATACTTTTTTTAATTGCTCTATTACAGGTTTTATTACATTTACACTATATATCATTTCGTCATATAAATATTCTTCTAATGGCCTATCTATTGTTTCGATTGGCTGATTTTTTAGTTTATTGTTGAACATGTAGTTCATTGTTTCTATCTGCTTTTCTGTTACATCTTCATCAAATTTTATTATTGTTTCTTTTACTAACCCTGTATCTGTTATGATTACTGCTAACATCATTCTTGTTCCTAGTGATACAAATTTTATTCCTTCTATTAACTGACTGTTTGTTTTTGGTCCTATTGATACAGTTGTGTAATGTGTTACTTCTGATATTGTGTTTGCTGTTATTTTTACTAGTTCTTCTATTTCATTTATTTTTGTTTCTAATTTTTGACTTATGTATTTTATTTCTTCTTTGCTTATGTCATTTTCATTTAGTAATTCATCTACATAATATCTATATCCTTTTGCTGATGGTATTCTTCCACTTGATGTGTGTGTTTTGTCTAAGTAACCACTTTTTTCTAGTTCTGCCATCTCGTTTCTTATAGTTGCACTACTACATTCTAACCCTTGTTCATGTGTTAATGAGTTTGAGCTTACTGGCTCTGCTGTATTTATATATTTTTCTACTATTGCTTGTAATACCTTCTTTTTTCTGTTGTCTAACAATTTTTTCACCCCATTATATTAGTTAAATTGCTAGCCTTAAGCAAACTTTATGTTTTATTTTTTTGGTATTTTTTGCTTTTTATTTAGCACTCTTTATTTTTGTCTGCTAACTTTATATATATTATACCCATTTTTAGCACTTGTCAATAGTTTGTGCTAATTTTTTTTATTAAAAAAAATGTGCCACTTAGACACTTATTAATGATACAAATATATAAAAAAACGCTTTCTTTTTTCTTCTGAATCTTGTGAATCTTTAAATTTTACCTTTCCACTTCCTCTATTATTTAATAAATTTTTTTGTTCTAATACATTTTTTAAGTGATTTGCAAGATTTGGTGCCCCATTAAAAAATGTTACTTTTCCTAATGTTTCTTGAATTTCTTCTTGAATTAATGGATAATGTGTGCAACCTAATACTACATTTTCAATTTTTCCTCTATACATTTCAAGATTTTCATTTAAATATTTTTTTATCTGTGTTTCATTTCCTTCTTCTATTTTTTGTGCTAGTCCTACACATGGTAATAGATATGTTTTGTGATTATCATATTTTTTTAATAATAAATTGAATTTTTCACTCTCAATAGTTGACTTAGTTGCCATTACTAGTGTTGGCTTTTCATAGCTATAATCATGTACCATTTTATATGCTGGTTCTATTGCAATAAATATAATTTCAGGATATTTTTTTCTTAAAAAATTGGCTGAACTTGCACTTGCTGTATTACATGCTATTACAATTACTTTACAATTTTGGTTTATTAAATATTTAACAATTTCATCACATCTTTTTCTTATTTCATTACTTGTTTTTTCTCCATAAGGATTATTTTTTGAATCACTATAATATATATAGTTTTCTTTAGGTAAAATTTTAATTATTTCTTTTAATACTGTTACTCCACCTATTCCAGAATCAAATACCCCTATTTTACCTCTTTTTTCCATTTTATTCTCCATTTCTTCATATTTTGCCAATAGGGACGTTTCTCAATGGCACAAATGTGCCATTAAGAAATGTCCTCTTAGCACAAATGCGCCACTAAGAAGCGTCCCCGTGGCTCATTTTTATGCATTTTAATAGCCAAGACATATTTTTTCCTAATATCCTCATTGTTTGCATACCTTCTTCGTCTTTTTTCACTTCTTCTGGAGTAGTACCATATACCATATTCCAATATTGTGATGATACTATTGGCATGTTACTTATTGTAAAGTATTTATTTATTTCATCTAATGCTGAGGTTGCTCCTGCCCTTCTACAGCTTACTACTCCTGCTCCAAGTTTGTTACTGAACAATTTTTTTCTTCCATAAAAGCACCTGTCCATAAAAGATGATAACATTCCTGAAATCGCTGCAAAATGCACAGGACTTCCAAATATAAATCCATCTGTTGTAGGAACTTTTTCTAAAAATTCATTTACTTTATCATCTACATAGCATTTTCCTGTTTTTAAACAACTTCCACATCCTATGCAACCTGCTACTGGTTTGTTTCCTATCCAAAATATTTCTGTTTGAATTCCATTTTCGTTTAATGATTTTTCTACTTCTCTTAGAGCTGTATATGTGCATCCTTTTTCTTTTGGACTTCCATTTACTAGAATTACTTTCATTTTTAATCACATTCCTTTCTTTTTATTGTAATTTTTTTTTACTTGTTATTCTATGCTTTTGTCTCATTTATATATTTTTTTAATTCTTCTATTTTGTTTTTGCAATCTTCTACACCTAGGTCATATATTTCTTGTAATTTCTCTTGATTTTTTTCTATTCTTTTTATTTTTACTAATCTTGATGGTCTTATTACAAATATTTCTTTTTTATTTTCCATATCTATTATTTTTTCTACTGTATTATTGTAATTTATGTATCTGTTGTTAATTGTATTTATTAAGTTTGGATATTTTTTATATTTTATTTTAGCCATTATTTTGTTAGATTTTGTTTTTCTATAATCTATTGGTCTTGTTAATACAACTATGACTTTGTCATAACCTAGCTCTTTGCATTTTTCTACTGGAATGCTATCTGCTATTCCACCATCTAAATATTTTTTGTTTTCGTATTCTACTATTTTAGATACAAACGGCATTGAGGAGGTTGCTCTCATTAGTTCCATTTGTTTGAATACATTTTTTACTTCTATATATTCTGGCTTTCCTGTTTCTATGTTTGTTACGGTTGCATAGAATTTAGTGTTTGACTTTTCAAATGTTTGTTCATCAAATATGTCTAGTTTGAATGGCACTTCATAATATGCAAATTCATTATTTATTATATTCCCTGTTTTTAATAATGATGTTATTCCCATATATCTTTTATCTTTAGCATATTTCTTATTATATCTAATTGCTCTTCCTTTTTGCTTTGATGAATAGTTTACTCCAAATAATACTCCTGCTGAAACTCCTATTATTCCATCTATTTGTATGTTTTCTTCTAAGAATACATCTAATACTCCTGCTGTGTATAGTGCTCTCATTGCTCCACCTTCTAATACTAAGCCTATACTCATTTTTCATATCTTCCTTTCTAATTTTGATAATTTATCAGCATATTTTTTTACTTTTGCTGGATTTGTTGTTGCAAATAATACTTTCATAATTTCTATTCCCTTCTTCATATTTTTTATTGTATCTAATGAAAAATTATAATCCTTGATAACATATCAAAATCAAGTATTACATAACAATATTTTCAAATTTTAATGCTTTTTTGCAAATTGCTTTTACTTTGGTTAGATATTAGTTAGATGTTTTTATAACAGAATACCTGCTATTTATAATATAGTTAAACTCTTATATTTTTACTTCAAATTCCATTAATAATTTTTTGATATCTTCAACTTGATTTGGTATAATTCTTCTACCTTTTATACCAATTCTATTAGCTGTTTG
>CANRPI010000037.1 GCA_947632475.1 uncultured Clostridia bacterium
CTCGCTCTTGTTAATATTCCATTTTCTCCTGTTAGAGTTGCTATACTTACTCCTGCTAGTATTAATAAGACTATTATTGTTATTACTAATGCTATTAATGTTATTCCTTTCGTTTTTCTTTTTTCCATCTCTTTATTCCTCCCTAGTTTATTTTTCATTACTTTCTTTAGCTTACCCACTTTTTTATTTTTTCATTTGTTTTTCACTCCTTTTTTATTTTAAAATAATTATTTTCTCTTATCCACACACTAAATGTGGGAATTTATTTTTTTTACATTTTAATTAAGTACAATACTTAATTAAAATATTAAAAGTTTAGAAAATACTATTATATTAATATTTTCTAAACTTTTTTAATTTTATTTTTTAGGATTTTTCTTAGATTTTTTTCTTAGAAATTATTGCACAAATATTGTTATTATGCTATATTTAATTTATCTTAACTTTTAATTAAGTATTGTACTTAATTAAAAGTTTTTTTCATTTTTGCTAAAATATTTCTATCTTTACTTCTTTTCCTTTAAATGCATATACCATTTTTGTTATATTTGTGTATCCTCCTTGTTTTAGTTTTACTTCTCTATTCTACTATATATATTTATAAAAGGCAAGATATAATTGAAAAAATTTTTCACAAAAAATAATTAAAAATTAAAACACAAAAAACTTAAAAGGTACTATTTTTATACTTTTTAAGTTTTTTATATTTTAATTAATTATTTCTTTATTATTAAATTACTGTTGCTTTTACTATTACTCTTTGTTCACTATCATTTGTGCAAGTTATTAAAGTTATATCTTTTCTTCCATTAGTCAATTGAGAAGTACAACTTCTATCTTCTGGATATACTTGATATTTATCATAAACAGAATATTGTAAAGTTTTTCCTGATGCTATATCTGTTAGCTCTATTATATCTCCATTTTCTAGGTTTGGGACTTTACTAAAAAATCTTGAATTTCTATAATTATGTCCTACTACACAAAAATTACCTATTTTATTTGGCTCTGGTCCCCAAAATTTTGTAGGTGAAATTTTAACAATGCTGCTGTTTCTTCTACAGAATCAGTTGGTCCATCTATTATTGGATATGTAACACCAATTTTAGGAATGTTTATTGTAGCTATTGTAGTATATTGAAATCCTTCATTAGTTGTAACTATGTTATTATTGTTACTATTTTGTGTTTCTGGAGTATTGGCACTATTAGGAATTTGTTCTTCTTGCTCTACATTATTTCTTTCGTCTAATACTACTACTAAAACGTCACTTTTAGCCACTATTGTATCATCTATTTCTATATTTTCTAAGATTGATTGAGATACTTGTTCACTTTTATTTCTGTCATATTCTGCATATATACATACAGATGTTAAAATACACACTAAAAAAATAGATAAGAAAAAATCGAATTTATAAACTTTCTTTTTTCTTTTTAGTTCAGGTGTTATGTATAATTTTTTTGTAATTAATATCTGATTCATATTCATCTCCTATTTTACTTTTATTCTATATGTATTCTTAATCTATTATATTATAACACATTTTCTATTTTTTTCAAATACTATTTTTTAATTTTGTCTGAAATGTTTGCAAAATCTTGAAGTGTTAGCTTTTCTGCTCTTATATTTTCATTAAAACCTAATTGGTTTAATATTTCTATTCCTTTTTGCTTATTTTCAAATGTTTTACTATTTGTTAAAGCATTTAACAATGTTTTTCTTCTTTGCATAAATGCATTTTTTATTATTTTGAACATTTTTTCTTTGTCTTCTACTTTAATTATAGGTTCTTTTCTTATCTCAAGTTTGATTACTTTTGACGTTACTTCAGGCTCTGGTATAAAGCAGTTATTGGGTACTTCTATAACTTCTTTTGCTTTGGCATAGTAATATACACTATATGTAATTGCTCCTGTTTCTTTTTCTCCTGGTATTGCTATTAACCTATTGGCTACTTCTTTTTGAATCATAACTGTTATGCTTTCTAAGTCTAATTTTTCTTCTAGAAGCTTCATAATTATTGGAGTTGTAATATAGTATGGTAAGTTTGCTACTATTTTTGCGTTTTTTATGTTTGCATTTTCTTTATTTTTTGAAATGATTTCTTTTAAATTTACTTTTAAAATGTCATCATTTATTATTTCAAAATTATTATATAATGTGAATCTATCTTTTAAAATTTCTATCATTTTTTTGTCTAATTCAATGCAAATTACTTTTCCTGCTTTTTCTAATAAATATTTTGTTAGAGTTCCTAACCCAGGTCCTATTTCTATAATTAGGTCTGATTTTTTTACTTCACTACTTTCTACTATTGTATTTACTATATTGTCATTTATTAGAAAATTCTGTCCTAATGATTTATTTGCTTTTATTTTGTATTTGTTCATTATAAATTTAGTTTCTTCTAAAATGGTACTATTCATGTAATGCTCCTTTAACTTTTAATTCTCTTTAATACGTAATTACATTAAAGATAGCATAATTATAGCTTATTTTTCTTGTTTTTTCAATACCAAATATAACTTTATGTATTCCATTTATAACCCAAAAAATTTGATTTATTTCACATAATGTGGTATAATATAGTTATAAAATATATTAGGGGGTACCTACACCATGATGACAGCAAAAGAAGCATACAAAGAAAGTCAGAAGTCGATAAACCGGAAGGTGGAAAGTGCGATAGCTGAAGCTATTGCAGATGGGAAAACAAAAGTGTTTATCCCGTTTGCTTTACCTGAACATCTCAGGAAAGAACTTTTAGAAAAAGGATATGACCTGTCTCTTTCAAAAGAAAATTCAACAATTCTCTTTGATGAAGGGGCTTCTGGTAAAGTCTTAGAGTCACTTCCGACTCTCGACATGTTTTCCTAAGTACCAAATGAGAGGAGAAGATTATATCTTTCTCCTCTCATTCTATTTATATTAATTTCCTGTTTTCAAAATGCAATATATCATCAACTAAAATTCATTTATTTTCTCTTATTTTTTCAAGATTTATTGATTTTTACATTATTTTAATATAAAATATATCTATAAATTTTCATATAACAAAAGAGAGGTGTATTAATGAACAATCAAAATTCTAGAAACCAAAGAAATAATACAAATAGACGAAAATCGAACTATAAAAAAGACAATCGAAACTCTAAAGTTGTAAAAATAAAATCTGATTTTGAATCAAAAAATTTCATATATACCAAAAAGCTAAAAATCTTTTTAGTTTTGATAATATTTATTTTTGTAGCCTTAGTTTCAAGAATTGGATTTTTACAATTTGTGCAAGGCAATGAGTTAAAAGAACTTGCCTACAACCAACAAGTAATAAATCAAATTATAAGTCCAAAACGAGGTAATATATATGATTCTACTGGAAATCCACTAGCTATTAGTGCTCAGGTTGACACTATTACCATAAACCCTAACAAAATTTCCAAAGATAATGACGAAGACACAATTGCTTTAAAAGAAAAAGTTGCAAAAGGTCTTAGTGAAATATTTGAGCTAGATTACGAAGAAACTTTGGCTAAAGTTTCTAGCAAATCTCAAGTTGAAACTATTGCCAAAAAAGTGGAACAGGAAAAAGTAGACGAATTGAAAAAGTGGATGAAAGATAACGAAATATCTATTGGAATTAATATAGATGAAGATTTTAAAAGATATTACCCATATGGTACTGTTGCATCAAATGTAATTGGTTTCTGCGGTAATGATAACAGAGGTGTAGAAGGTTTAGAATATACATGGAACTCTGTATTAACTGGTACGCCACGGAAAAATAGTTAGTTCCAAAGGCAGTGACCAAGAAGAAATTCCAAATACAGAAGAAACGTACATTTCGGCTGAAAATGGTAATAATATAACTCTTACTATTGATTTTAAGATTCAATCTATAGTTGAAAAATATTTAAAACAAGCTGTTGAGGACAATAAATGTTCTAGAGGTGGCAATGTTATTGCAATGAATCCTTCTAATGGAGACATTTTAGCAATGGCATGTTATCCAGATTATAACTTAAATACTCCTTACACTCCAAACTCTACCCTAGCTCAAACTTATGATTCTCTTTCTGATGAGGAAAAAAATGAGTCTCTATATAAAATGTGGGCAAATAAATCTGTTGCTGAAACTTATGAGCCAGGTTCAACCTTTAAAATAATTACTGCATCTGTAGCTTTAGAAGAAAATATTACAACTCCTGATAAACCAAATGATTTCTATTGTAAAGGCTATGAAGTAGTAGCAGATAGAAAAATACAGTGCTGGAGAGACTATAATCCTCATGGTCCTCAAACTTTAACAAATGCTCTAGAAAATTCTTGCAATCCTGCATTTATTCAATTAGGTGCAAGAATTGGTGCTCCTACCTTGTATAAATATTATGAAGCCTTTGGATTATTTGATAGTACAAATTCTACATTATATGGAGAACAAAAAAGTATATTTCAAAATTTAAACAATGTTGGACCAGTTGAGTTAGCTACTATGTCTTTTGGGCAAAGACTAAATATTACTCCTCTTCAAATGATTACAGCCATTGCTTGTGTAGCTAATGATCGGTCTACTAATGAAACCACGAATTGTAAAAGAAATTCAAAATACAGATACTGGCGCTATAACAGAAACTCCAATTACTAAAGTTAGACAAGTTATATCAAAAGAAACTGCTAGTAAAGTAAAGTCTATGATGGAATCAGTTGTTACTAATGGAACTGGAAAAAATGCAGCTATAAATGGGTATTCTATTGGTGGTAAAACAGGTACTTCTGAACCTTTGGAAATTAACAAAGATGCTGGATATGTTGCTTCTTATGTGGCAATTTCTCCAGTTGAAGATACTCAAATTGTACTTCTTCTTACACTATATGACCCACCTGGTAACCATCAAGGTGGTACAATTGCAGGACCTGTTATTGGTCAAATGCTTTCTGATATATTACCAATTTTAGGTGTACCTTCTGATGCAGTTGTAGATACAGATTCTAGTAACTTAATTACTGTTCCTGATGTAAGAAATAAAACTGTTCAAGAAGCTCAAAAATCATTAGAAAGTGCAGGATTTACAGTTAAAACATATGTAGATGGTGACCCAAATACAACTCTTGTTTTAGACCAAATGCCTAAAGCAGGTTCTCAACTTTTAAAAGATAGTATTATTATTTTATATAGTGAAGGAAATTCCGTTTCTACTTCTGTTACTGTTCCAGACTTAAAGGGTATGTCTGCTAGCCAAGCTATAAAAACTTTAAGAGCTACTAATCTAAATATTAGTATTGATGGAAATAGTGGAACTGTACTTACTCAAGATTATTCTCGTGATTCTCAAGTTGCTGAAGGTACTATCATAAAAGTAACTTTAAAACAAGCTTTAACAGATGCTCATTAAAAAAGTACCATGCCGACGTTTCTCACTGAAACATCAGTGAGAAGCATCTGCGTGGCACATTTTGTTTTCCAATAATATTTTTTTTACATCTTCTATACTTTTGCTTGGAGTTGATGCCCCTGCCATAATTCCTACTTTTTCAAATTTTTGTAGTTGCTTTAAATCTATTTCATCTTTTGTTTCTATACATATTGCCATTTTACAATATTTTTTAGCTATTTCATATAACTTCTTTGTGTTTGAACTATTTTTTCCACCAATAATTATCATACATTCAACTTCTTTAGAAATTTTTTCAGTTTCTTTTTGTCTAAGTTCAGTTGCTGTGCAAATGGTATTATTAACTGTTAATTCAATGTTTTTTGGTAATTCATTTTTTAATATTTCTTCTATTATATAAAACTTTTCTAGACTATATGTAGTTTGGGCAATAAGTAAAATTTTTTGTATTTTACTTTTTAATATTTTGTCAATTGCTTTTATTGCATCGTCTTCTTTTTCTATAACATAAACATTTTCTCCACAATAGCTAAGAGTTCCTATATTTTCAGGATGCTTACTACTGCCACATAATAATATGAAATATCCTAATTTTCTATATTCTTCTGCAATTTTATGGATTTTTAATACGTTTGGACAAGTATAGTCTTTTATTTTTATATTTCTTTTTTCAGCTTCCTCATATGTTTGCTTTGTAGTTCCATGTGCTCTTATTATTATTGTATCTTTTGCTTCTTCTATATTTTCTATAAACTTTATTCCTTGATTTTCTAGTTCTTCAATTACTTGTCTGTTATGAACTAGTTCCCCTAAACAACTTATTTTTTCTGCATCTTTATTTGTTATTTCTGCTATTTCTTTTTTAGCCCCTTCCACTGCTCTTTTGACCCCATAGCAAAATCCGGCAGTTTTTCCTATAATTAATTCCATTATAAAATTCATTCCTTTCCCACTATACTTGAAAGTATAACATATAGTAGTGAAAAATATATTCTTTTAATCTATTTATATATTTTTAATTTTTATATCATTTTTAATATTTCTTCTTTTAATACTTTTACAATTTCTTCTTGTTTTACTTTTTTTATGATTTTTCCTTTTTTAAATAATAGTCCTTCTTTTACTCCTCCTGCTATTCCTATGTCTGCTTCTCTTGCTTCTCCTGGTCCATTTACTGCACACCCCATTACAGCAACTGTTATATTAGATTCTATATTTTGTAAAAATTCTTCCATTTCTTTTGCAATAGGTATTAAGTCTATTTGAGTTCTACCACAGGTAGGACATGCAACTAATGTTGGTACATTTGAGTATAAATTGCAGTTTTTTAAAATTTCTTTTGCAACTTTTATTTCTTCTACTGGGTCGTCTGAAAGTGATACCCTTAAAGTGTCCCCTATTCCTTCTTTTAACATAATTCCAAGTCCTATACTTGATTTTATTGTTCCACTAAATTTGGTTCCACTTTCTGTTATTCCTAAATGTAATGGACAATCAAAAACTTTTGCTGCTTCTTCATATGCTTCAATGCATAAGTCTAAGTTTGAAGCTTTTAAAGATATTAAATAATTATGAAAGTCTAATTCTTCTAAAATATCAATGTGCTCTTTTGCACTTTCTACCATTGCTTTTGCTGTTGGTTTTCCATATTTATCTAATAAATTTTTTTGCAAAGACCCTCCATTTACCCCTATTCTTATTGGTATATTCTTAGCTTTGCAATTATCTACCACTGCTTTTACTTTTTCTTTGCTACCTATATTTCCTGGATTTATTCTTATTTTGTCAACTCCTGAGTTTATTGCTTCTAATGCAATTCTATAATCAAAATGAATGTCTGCTACAATTGGAATGTGTATTTGTTTTTTTATTTCTTTTATTGCTTTTGCATCTTCTATGTCCAAACATGCTACTCTTATAATTTCACATCCTGCTTTTTCTAGTTGTAAAGTTTGCTCAACTGTTGATTTTACATCTTTTGTTTTTGTGTTACACATAGATTGTATTACTACTTTATTTTGTCCTCCTATTTGCACATTTCCTACCATAACTTTTCTTGTTTCTGTTCTCTTTTTCATTACTTGCTCCTTTTCATTTATATATGCATTTTTATGCTTTACTTCTATATATTCATTTTTACTTTTTCAATCAAAATGTCGCATATTGGTCTACCTCCAAAGTGCGACATTTTAATCTTTTGTTATTTTATTTTTTATATACTTATTTTGATGCAATATAATAACCTACTCCTCTTTTTGTTATAAGTATTTTTGGGGCTGATGTATCTTTTTCTATTTTTTCTCTAATTCTTCTTACAGTTACATCAACTGTTCTTATATCCCCATAATATTCATAACCCCATACTTTTTCAAGTAATACTTCTCTGGTTACTACTTGTTCTGGTTGAGTAGCTAAAAATTTTAAAACTTCAAATTCTCTTAAGGTTAAGTCTATTATCTCTCCTCTAACTTTTACTTCAAACTTGTCTAAATCTAATTCTAAATCTCCAACTACTATTTTACTTTCCTTTTTTTGCTCTTTATCATTTTTTTGGTTTACTACAGGTGTAGATACTATTTCTACTTTTCTTAAATTTGCTTTTACTCTTGCTATTAATTCTCTTACACTAAAAGGTTTTGTAACATAGTCATCTGCTCCAAGCTCTAAACCTAATATTTTATCTATTTCAGTGTCTTTTGCTGTTAAAATAATTATTGGCACATTTAAAGAGTTTTTTATTCTTTTACATACTGAAAGTCCATCTAGTTTTGGAAGCATTATATCTAATAAAATTAAGTCTGGTTTTTTTTCTAATGCTATGTCAACCGCAGACATGCCATCATTAGCAGATATTATGTTATAACCTTCTCTGCTTAAATTATGCATTAGCAAATCTATTATTGATGGTTCATCATCAACTATTAAAATAGTTTTTGCATCTTTTTCAAATTCCTGTTCCACAAACACTCCGCCCCTCTTTCTTAAAGTTCTCCCTATATACTATATTTATATCACAATTATTTTCAATATACAAGTTTTTTTTAAAATTTCCATAATATTCTATTTTTCATCTCTACTGGTTACCATATAAGGAAACGTTGTATTTCTAAATAAATTAATTTTGTATATATTTTTTCTTTGCTTCTTCTAATGCTATTGCTAACTGGTCTGGACAAGATGTGCCTCTATATCCACATGGTATTCCTTTTAACTTTTTGATAGCTTCATCAATTTTCATGCCTTTAACTAAATTAGAAATTCCTAATGTATTTCCTGGACAGCCTCCAACTATTGTAACTTTATTTATAATATCTCCCTCAAGTTCTATAATCATTTCTTGTGAACATACTCTTGCATCTGGTATATATCTATATTCCATAACTTTCTCTCCTTTCAATTTTGTGCCAAATAGAAATGTCCCTACTGGCAACTTTTTTGGCAGTTTCTATTAAGCTTTTATTAATCTTGTATTAATTTAATATGAACATCATCTAGTTGTTGGTCTGACACTTTTGATGGTGCTTTCATAAGTAAGTCTCTTGCTTTTTTGTTTTTTGGAAATGCTATTATCTCTCTTATATTTTGTGAATTTGCTATTAGCATTACCATTCTATCCACTCCTGGCGCAGCTCCTGCATGTGGTGGAGTTCCATATTGGAATGCATTATATAATGCTCCAAATTTTTCTTTTACATCTTCTTCTGTATATCCTGCTATTTCAAATGCTTTTACCATTATTTCTGGATTGTGATTTCTTACTGCTCCTGATGCCATTTCATATCCATTACATACTAAGTCATATTGATATGCTAATATTTCTAGTGGATTTTTTGTTTCTAATGCTTCTAATCCTCCTTGTGGCATTGAAAATGGATTGTGACTGAAGTCTATTTTTCCTTCATCTGATAATTCATACATTGGAAAGTCTACTATAAAACAGAATTTATATACATTTTTTTCTATTAAATCTAGCCTTTTTCCTAATTCTATTCTGACTAAACCTGCTATTTTTTGTGCTTTTTCAAATTCATCTGCTATAAAAAATAGGCTATCTCCTTTTTGAATTTTATATTCTTTTTCTAATTTTTCTTTTATGTCATTTGTTATAAATTTTGCAATTCCTCCTGTTATTTCTCCTGTTTGTTCATATTTTGTCCACGCTAACCCTTTTGCTCCTACTTCTTCACTAACTGCAAATTCGCCCATTTTGTCAAAGAATTTTCTTCCTTGCTCTGCACCATTTGGTACTTTTATCATTTTTATTGTTTTGTCTTTAAAGGCATTAAATTCAGATTTTTCAAATGCTTGTGTTACATCTTGAATTATTAATGGATTTCTTAAGTCAGGCTTGTCTATACCATATTTCTCCATTGCTTCTTTATATGGAATACGTACAATTTCTCCTTCGTCTACTTTCCAGTCTGTAAATTTTTTGAATGTGTATGGCACTACTTGTTCTATTACTTTAAATACATCTTCTTGAGTTGCAAAACTCATTTCAAAGTCTAATTGATAAAATTCCCCTGGTGCTCTATCTGCTCTAGGATCTTCATCTCTAAAGCATGGTGCTATTTGATAATATTTGTTAAATCCTGATACCATTAGTAATTGCTTAAATTGTTGTGGTGCTTGTGGTAATGCATAAAATTCTCCTGGATTTAGTCTACTTGGTACTAAATAGTCTCTTGCACCTTCTGGTGATGAGTTTGCTAAAATTGGTGTTTGTATTTCTGTAAATCCTAATTCATCCATTTTATCTCTTAGAGTTTTTAGTATTTTTGAACGTAATAATATATTATTATGCAATTTTTCATTTCTTAAGTCTAAAAATCTATATTCTAGTCTTAAGTCTTCTCTTATTTCTTGGTCTGTGTTTATTTCAAATGGTAATATGTTTTTGCATTTTCCTAAAACTTCTATTTTTGTAGCTATTACTTCTATTTCTCCTGTTGCAATTTTTAAATTTTTACTACTTCTTTCCACAACTTGTCCGCTCTATGTGGATACAACTTTCTGTGGTTAATTCTTTTGCTTTCTTTTGTAGTTTTTCATCATTTACTACTATTTGCGTAATTCCAAATTCGTCCCTTAGGTCTATAAAAATCATTCCTCCTAAGTCTCTTATTTTTTGAATCCATCCTGCTAATTCTACATTTTGCCCAATATTTTTTATATTTAATTCCCCACATGTTTTGTTTCTATACAATTTTTTCATTCCTTTCAAATGTTTTATGTATTGTTCTCTTTTATAAAATTTTCTACATTATAATACCACACTTTTCTAAAAAAGTAAATGGGAAAGTCACAATTTGGGACAGTTCCAAATTGTGACTTCTAACATATTTTTGTTTGTGGTTTTACTACTCGCACACTAGCACTGTACGGAAACCATAAGCATACCAAGGGCAACAATTCGAATCATATAATGCAAAAATCCCAGCATTTGTAGTATTGCTGTAATATCCGCCACGTCCAAAGAATGGATTGTTAGTGAACACAAAATGAGTATAATCCCCAAACCAGCCAGTAGAGTCTTGAGCTTCCTCTGATGTCTCTAATATTGCATCTCCATATCCATAATTTTGTTCTAATTTACTTGCATCACTATATACTTTTCTATTATTTTCTCTAGTATCACTAGAAGTACTACTTGCATCAAATGGATATACTGTTGAATATTTTGTGCTTAACATTTTATAGCCTTCTTTTTCTTCTTTAAACGTTGCTACTAGCGGAAATGGTGCAGTTGTCGTTCCATAAATTTTTAAATTTTCATTTCCATTTGTTATATATGCTGCTACTCTTTCCCATGCTCCTCCGCTTAGGTCATATACTCCACTTTCGTTTCCAGTTGTACTTTGTAATTTATTTTTTGTTATTGCATCTACCTCATTTGAGCCTCCTGTATAATAGTTTTTATCATGTATTGTTATTTCCTTTCCATTTCTTCCATATTGACTATGGGCTAAATACACTACTGCTCCCCATTCACTGTTTTTCATTAAGTGACTTTCTTTACTCCTATCATAATTATAGCTATTGTCATACATTTTTCCTATACTTATGAATCTCCATGATGATATTCCTGGTTTACTTACTGCTCTTCTTTTTCCTTCTTCTATTGCTAAATCTCCTTCTGAATCTGTTTTATCTGTTGCACCTGTTAATTCTTTTGCTTTCCAATCAGATATTTCTTCATCCCATTCTTCTAGTCCCATCTCATATTTTGCTACCCAGATTCCTGAGATTTCACTATCCCATTCGCCATTTTTATAATTATTACTTCTTCCATTTCTAAATGCTGGATGTACTTTATAGTCTGTTGTATCTACTTCTGTTGCTGTTGTTGGTATAAATTTTACTTCTATTTTTCCTGCTTCTGCTTCTCCCTCTTTTGGTGTTAGTTTATATTCATATCTCGGTATCCATACCCAATAACTTCCGTCTTCTGTTATTGCATTTGCCCATTTACTTGCTGTGTTATCTCCTGTTCCAGTTACTGCTTTATATTCATACCATTCACTTTCATCAAATTCTGCATCGCCCTTTTTTATTTCTTTTCCTGAGTCATCCCAATATACTGGTGTCATTCCTGATTTTAATACTGGTGCATTTACTTTCTTTTCTCCATCCCAGTTCTCATTTGCAAATTTTATTGTTCTTTCTCCTATTTTTATTTGATAGCTTGCTTCTATTCCTTCCTCTGCATTTCCTAGTATTTCATCTTTTTCATTTTCTGTTAATAATTTTTGCTCTACTAAATCGTCTACTAATTCTTTTATATCCTGAGTTGTAGTGCTTGAACTATAATTATTACTTTCATAATCTATTTTCCATAAGTTTACTGCTTCTTCTACACTTGCTGCCCTTGTTTCATCTGTTG
>CANRPI010000038.1 GCA_947632475.1 uncultured Clostridia bacterium
TATTTAGAAAAATACTTTCCATTAAAAAATGTACGATATATTGCTTTAAATGATGGAATAGATACATTTGACAATAATAACACTAATAATGATATGACACCATTTAAATCTGTTTTTAATGATATGTATGCAAAAGATATTTCAAAGAAAGTACGCTCTAGCTTACTTACAAAGGCATCTAGTGGACAAAATATTAAACCTTTTTTACCTTATGGATATAAAAAAGATGAAAAAAATAAAAATATTATTTTAATAGATTATGAAGTTTCACCTATTATTAAAAAAATATTTGAAATGTATTATAGTGGAAAAAATAAAACTGAAATATGCAGATACCTAAATACAAATAAAATACTAACACCATTATCCTATAAGAGAAAAACTACAAACTATTTCAACCCAAATAACAAAACAAATTTATGGAGTACTACTATGATTACTAAAATTCTTAGAGATAGAATTTATATTGGTGATTTAGTACAACATAAATATAGCAAGCTAAATTATAAAACTAAAAAAATTATTAACCTACCAGAACAACAACATATCATCATTGAAAATAATCACGAGCCAATTATTTCTAAAAATATTTTCAATAGTGTTCAAGTTATGCTTGATAAAAAGTCAAATGAATGGAATTATACTACTTCTACTCCTCATTTACTTAAAGGTCTTGTATTTTGTAAAAAGTGTAAATCAAAAATTACATATAATAAAAACCATGGAAAATATTTTAGATGTGTATGTTCTTCTTATAAAAGAAATGGCAGTAAATTTTGTTCAAGTATCCATTTAAGAGAAGATACATTAATTAATAGTGTAATTAGTAATGTAAAAGAAAATATCGCTAATTTTTTAAAATATGATGAATTAAAATATATTTGTCCCAACGCTCGAAAGTTATTAGATTTTAACAACAATAATATAAATAAAAATTTACTTTTAAAATTAATTGATAAAATTGAAATAGATGATACTAATATTGAAATTTATTATAAATTTAAAGCAATTTAATATTGTAAATTTACTTAAAACTTGCTATAATAAATACATAAATTTAAAAGAAAGGAGCTGATTAATTATGTCTGAAGCACAAATTCAAGCAATTAAAGATGTTATTAAAATGACACCAAGACTGAATATAGAATGTTTAAACTCTATAAGAATCTTAATGGAAAAAGCAATTGATTCTGAACTTTTAAAACTAGAACCTACTGTCATTTTAGAAAACATGGATATTACTGAAAAAGTAATGTATTTAGACTATTTAACAGAAAGCAAAGATACCAAAGAAAAAGAACTAAAAAATGCAGTATCTTTTGAAGAAATTTTAAAGAGAGAGGGGTTGACTTATGATGATTTACAAAAGAATTATTTATGAATTAAATCAAGATGAACTTATTATTTTAGTAACAAAAGCTGATAACAGAGGACAAGCTTATAAATAATATTTTTTAAACTCTAAATAAAATTTATTCAAAAAATTGTTTCCAAATAAAACGAAACCCATGGTTCCTCAAGCCATCTCCATTTATTGCATGGATAATTAATTGTAAGAGGTCCATATACTTTTTGATACTTATCTTTTAATTCTTTCATTTGTTTACAATATTTTTTATGCAAGCAAAGTGCTTTTTGGTCATTTGGATGAGTATCTAAATATAACCCAAGCTCTATAATTGCAAATTGTAATGATCTAATTTCTTGCATCATTTCCCTTCTCACATTACAATTATTAATTTCCATATTATCATTATTGCAGCCATTGTCATATTCTTCACTTAAATTTGCGTAATCTGTAGCCAAGTCTGTCATATTTGTATAATTTGTATTTTCATAATTATCATTATTTCCACAGCCACAACCACAATTTCTATTTTCTTCTATTGTCATCCGTTGCACCCCTCTCCTATTTTATTTGAATTTCTCAAATATTCTATTTCTCTCATAGATTGCCCAGGCATATATGGGCTAACCAATTCTGGGAATATTGTTCCCATTTTTAAGCCTACACATGGTTTAAATGTTTGATCCATATATTGTATTGGAACATAGCTTTGTGCTAACATTGGATTTTCTGGGAAAACATTATTTTCTTCATCAAAACCGCATCCACAGCCATCTTCATAATCTTCATATGAAACAACATTATCGCATTTAGTTTCAAGCATATTATTTTCACATGAATTGTTTTTATAGTTATTATTCATGCAATAACATCTTCTACAATTTCTAAACATCTTTCTTCCTCCTTTTGATATATAATATTCTATTTTTCGACATTATGTGAAAAAAAATAAAAAGTAATTTATTAGCTATTACTTTTAGTTTTTTTAACTATTGTTATAACTTAAATAAATTACTTTTTATTTTTTATTCCATGTAATCATCAATTTTCTGCATAAAAATGATATCTTCTATTATATCTACAATTCCATAGCATACTATTACAATTCCTACTGTTTGCAATATTGCCCCTGTATTTATTAAAATATAAATTCCTGCTAAAATCATTAGTATTGCTAAAATTAAAGTACTTAGCCATAATTTTGATTGATAGTCTTTCCATACCATTGATGTCTGTAAGTTCATTAATCCGCTATATATAATCCATATTCCTATTAATATTCTAAATATTGATAAAATTATATCTGCACAAAACATTATTACTATTCCTACAATTATTGCTATAATGGAAACTGCAAGTAAGTATTTGTCTTCTTTATTAGAAGATAAATATTCTAATAATTTAAATACTCCTATTAATACAAATATTGCTCCTAGTATTAATGAAATTGCTGACATTATTGTTTCTGGTTTTGCTATTAACATTGCTCCAAATAAAATAAAAATAAGTGATAAAACTATATCTGTCCAACCTGATTTTTTTAAAAATTTTTTCCACATATTAATTCCTTCTTTTCTTTTTTATTTAATATATCATATTATTTACTATTTGTATAGTATTATTTCATTTTTTGTCGAATTTAGTTTTTAGTTATTGTTCATTTTAAGAAGAAACTTAGGTTCTACTAAATATAATTAATTTTTAATAAATTGCGCAAAAAACAATGGAACAATTAGCTAAATAGTAATTTAAGCAATTCTAATTTTTTAGTTTTTATGCATTTTCAGTTTCTTTTTTAGAAATGATTTCTTTTCCATCATAATAACCACAGTTTTTACATACTCTATGTGGCATTATTGGTTCATGACAACGTGGGCAACTTGAAATTGTTGGATTTTCTTTTTTCCATGTTGATCTTTTTGAATGTGTTCTTGCTTTTGACCATCTTCTTTTTGGTTGTGCCATCTTATTCCCTCCTTGCTTTCAAAGATATATGTATATATCTATTTCATTTTGACTTATTTTTACACCTTAAAATTATACTAGTTTTTTCCTTTTTTGTCAATAGCATTTTTAATGTTTAAAATTTTTAATGTTTAGAACTTTTAATGTTTAGAATTTTTTCCTCTCATTCTTGCTTTTATAAACACAATTGCAAATGCAATTACAATTAGTATTGCTAATGGAATTAATATTCTCATAGCTGAACGGTTAGCTCCTGTTTTTACCTTAGAAGGTTTTACATTATTTTTGCTATTTGTGCTTCCATTATTATTTTGTGAACCATTATTTTGGCTTCCACTTCCTTGGCTGCTTCCACCTTGGTTGCTATTATCGCCTTGGTTATTACCTGTATTACCAGTGTTTCCAGATTGGCTACCTTCACCTTGAGAACCGCCACCTTGGTTGTTATCACCTTCATTATCTCCTTGGTTTCCACCACCTTGGTTTTCTTCATCGTCATCTGGTGTTATATCTAATTCTGATTTGTTCAAAATTAATTCTATATGGTCTTCTTCTTTGTCTACAACTATTGGTGTTTTAGTATGTCCTATTGATGCTGCTACAGAGCCAATTCCTTCTTCTTCATTTTCTTCTTCTGGTGTAATTAATACTGTAGAGTTATTTTCAAATTCTTTTGAATTAAAGGTAATTGTTCCTACTTTAAGTGGTTCTGCTGCATTTGGTTTTTGTGGATCTACTTCATTTAGTTCCTTTGTTCCAACATAATATAAATTAAGTCTTTCACCTATAGTTTTTTCTACACTTTCAGATGATTTTTCTTGTTTTGTTATTGGAGTTTCTGTATGTTTTGCTAATTGTACTCCTTCTTTACCTTCTTGTAAATCTTCATTATAATCAAAATGTATTTTTGATTCTATGTCATCATCTTCTATTGTTGCATATATGTCTAGTCCTATTTGGAATGAAGCTACACTTGCTGCGTCTTTTATTACTACATTTGGATTACTTGAATCACCTTCATTTACAAGCATTCCATCATCCATTTCTAAGTAAACATCAACTTTATATTTTCCATCTGCGTCAGCTTCTTCTGCTTGTGGTACTAGTAATATACTTGTTCTATCTTTTTCTTCTATTCCTTGACCTATTAGACCACTTTCTGCTAAGCCAATTCCCGCAATCGCGATAGCAACTATTAATAGAACAATTATAGATAATGTTATTATTTTTTTATATTTCATATTGTTCTCCTTTCATTTTCTTATATATTATAATCTTCTGTAAAATAATCTAATTTTATTTAGATTATTTTACAGTTTTCTTTAAGTGTTACTATCTTTATCTATACGAACATTTGGCAAGTTTCCATTTTCGTCTCTTGGAACTTTTACAAGATATGTATCACTAGTTAATCTTTCTCCTGCAAGTGTCATTGCATCATCTGTACGATATAATTCTGCTCTTACAGATTGTAATTCATTTTTAACTTTGTCATAATTTGCATCTCCTGGTTCTACCCAGTATACCCAAATTCCTTTTGATACTTCGCCTAATTTATCTTTTTCATCATCTAATGGGTCTGCAAATATTGCTCCATATATCTCTATTTGATTTCCTTCTCCGTCATATAATACAGGTGTGTTATATGCTGGATTTCCTTTGTATGTTCCAGTAAATACTATTGATTGTGCTGGTATTGAAACATCGTTGCCTTCACTGTCTGTACCTAATGGTACTTCATTTTGTAGCATTCCAATTCCTTGATAACTTCCGTCTTCAGCTTTTGTGAAGTCTATGTTATCTCCTGTTTGACCAAGTAAGTCGATTTCTGCTATAGCTATATTTTTGTCTGTTGTTGTTATTCTTACATATCTTGCAGTATATACACATAATTTGTCTTTTCCTTCTGGATTGAAGTATATAGTATGGAATCCATTTTCTAATGATATGTTCATAATTCTGCTTATTAATCCTGTTTTTTCTTGTGTTACTGTTTGATAGTTGCTTCCATCTTCACTTACTTCTATTTTTATGTTTGCTATTTCTTTATTGCTTGCTGTTTTATATCTTAGTCCTATTAGATTTGTTTCTTCTGGTAATTCTATTAATATTTGACCATTTTCTTTGTCTGGTGCTACTGCTTCATAGTCTTTGTCATAACTTCCATCAATTAAGCTTTTTGCTGTTATTACATCATTATTTCCTTTTGCTTCATTTTCACTAGCTGAACAATCAGATTTATCTGAGTTCTTTTTGTTTTCAGCGCCATTTTTCTTATCACTTAATTGTTTTTCTTCTTCTGTTAAGAAGTTAGTTGAAATTTCCCATTCTGATTTTTGTCCTACATTTCCATCATGTTCAACTTTAAATTGTGGTGTTATATATTGCTCAGTTGAATTTAGGTATTTGTCATATGCTACTATTCTATATTCAAATACTCTGTTGTTTATAGATTCTATTGTGTCTGTATATTTACCACCGTTTTTTGCTAGTTCTTCTGCTGTTATAAATCCTATTGGTGTTATTACTTCTTCACCATAACTCCAAGAAATTCTGTTTATTTCATATCCTAATATTGCATCTGCTACTTCATTGTTTGCTGTTCCTAATGTTAATACTTTTTGATTTTTTTGTTCTCCATCTGCTACTTCTGCTGTAACAGTTGTTTCAGTTGACATTCTTGGTTTTTGAGCTAATTGATATGCTCTTGCATCATCATTTATGTACCAAATTGCTTTTTCTTTACTATTGTTTCCATCTTCATAGATTTTTTCAAATTGTGAAGCATATCTTATTGTGTTTTCATTTGGTACCATTCCCCATTTTATAAAGAATGTTAATACATTTCTTTGAGTTGCTGCACAAGCTAATCTCATTAAGTTATTGTCTATTCTATCTTTTGGATCTTCTATCTCAGTTGCATATGTTAAGTCAATTCCTTTTTCTCCTTCTGCTTTTGGTGCACTTGCTGATTTACCTGTTTTTGCAATTTCTCTTGCATATGTGTCCATTCTAGCAAATACTAAATTATTAAATTGTTCTTGATATGTGTCATATGTTTCAAAATTATATCCTCCTAAGTCATTTGCTAAGTGGAATTGCCAATATAGTCCTAATTGTGTAAATACGTTTTGTGCTTTTCCTGTTTTTCCTGATGTTACTTTCTTATATACTTCTGGATATTGGAAACGTACTGATGAATTTGTATCTTGTGCTTGTGATAATACTGAGAAGTAGTTGTTTGTAACTTCTCCATGAACATATGCTGATTCATTTATAATGTGTCCTATTTCGTGTGAGATTCCCCATCCAAAATAGTTTCCGCTTACATATGCTCCTTTGTCTCCATTTGCCATTTCTATTGGATTTCCTTGTGATAATGTTGGTACATCACCATATGGAATTCCTATGTGTTGTCCTCCAGCATACATTGCAGCTCCTGCAAACATTATGTGGTAACGTATGTTTAGTCTTCCAGATGGATATTGATTTGTTTCACCTGCATTTTCATCTTGGCTTAATCCTTTATGTTGATAGAATAAATCTATCATATCTTCCATTGCAACTAATGAGTTGTATAATTTGTCTGAGTTTGTTCCTGTCCACTTGCTAGAATTTAATCCTGCTAGTATTTGTCTTGCTGATACTGAATACATCATTTGGTCTAATACTATTTCAGTTGCTCCTAAGATACAATCTTCTTCACCTTTTTCATTGTAGTAATCATATTCTAATTCTTCAATCTTACTACCTTTATGTTCAGAATTATGTCTATCTATAAGTTTTGGAACGCTTTCTTCTAGTTCGCTTACATATTTTTCTACTGCTGCTTTTCTATTTGTTACATCTGTTCTATCATATTTTGTTAAGTCTAATACTGGTATTGTGTCTCCACCGCTTACACGTACTGCATATTGTTCACTTGGATTGTTTCCAGTATATTCTATGTATAATGAACCACCTTTTTCTTTACTAGATGTAATTACTTGTGGTACTGTTATTTCATTTATACCTACTTTTAATGTTTTTTCGCTGCCTTTCCAATATGCTGCTTCTGCATGGTATTGTGTTGTTATTAATTTTATGTTTGTGCTATCTCCAATTTTTTTGTTTGGATTTCCTACATATATTTTTATTGCTTCATTGCTATGTGCAACTATTCCTAATGGTTGCCATGCATTTAGTCCTCCTCTAAATGTTATATGAGAGTCTTTTGCTGATGTAACAGTTGTGTCTATATTAACTATTTCATCTTGTAGGTTTGCATCATTTAAAATGTCATATGCTAATTGAATTTCTATTTTTATGTTTTCACTTTCTGGGTTGTATTCTCCATTTTCATCTGGTGTGTCTACTCTTTCTTTTAATTTGTCAATTGTCTCTTTTGTAACACCATCTGCTAGTTTTAAGTGCATTTGATCTGTAAATAATGCATTTACTTCATCTTCTAATGAATCATAGTGGTAGAAACGCATTTCAGCTATTGTCATTTTCATGGTGTTGTCTCCATGTCTTCCTAATTGGATATTGATTTTCTTTGCATTTATTGGTTCTGCTAATTTTATTACTATGTAATCTCTACCATTTTTGTCTCTTCTTGTTACCATTTGTGATGGTTTTATTGGACCTTGCTTTTGTTTTGATACATTTCCGTTTTCATCTGCTTCCCAATAATATATTGTTGCAAATCCTATAGTTCCCAAATTTTCTATTTGAGCCATTGTGAAGTAATTCATTTTATATTCTTCATCAAATTCAACTGTTAAACCTTTTGTATTGTCATCAGCTTTGTAGAATCCACCATCATCCCAGTCATTTACTTGCCAGTATGATGTGAAAGTGTTGTCTACTACTCCTAATGCTGACCTAGGTGTAGTTGCTGAAACTGCCTCATCTAGTGGGCTATCTACCATATATGCTATATTTCTTCCATAAGTTGCATTAACAATATGTTGTGTTAATCGTCCTTCTAATTCGTTTCCATTGCTATCAACTTTTGGTGAGTTTATTACTCCATATGATGGTAAAATTGCAGGTTCTACAACTGTAGTTGTTGCCTCTCCTGGTGTACACCATGGACCTTTTCCAAGTTCGTTTATTCCTCTTACTCTTACTTGATATTTTACTTTATCTTCTAAGTTTTTAATTGTTATTTTGTTTTCAGTTATTTCAGATGCTGCTGTTGTCCATGCTGAATCTGGATCATCAAATTTCTTATATTCTACATCATATGTTCTTGTAGATTTCATGTTTTTCCAAGTTGCTGTAATTTCTCTTATTCCTGATTTTACAAATAAGTTGTCTGGTGCATCTGGTACTTTGTTTGGTTTTGGTGTTAGTGTAATTGTTTCACCATAACCACTTTTCCATTCTCCATTTACAGATTGTACTCTTATATGGAAATCTGTATAATGTTGGTCTTTAAAGTCTTCTGTGTAGAATTGATTTAATGTGATTTGATTTGCATCTACTTGGTGATATTCTACTCTTTCTACTCCATTTATTGTTGCTTTTATTTCTAATTCATATCCTGTAACATTTAACATTGCATCCCAATAAATTACAAGTGAGTCATATGTTGCTTCTCCTCCTAAGTGGCTTGGAGCCTCAATTACAGGTGCTGGAATTCTATCTTCCATATCATTTAGGAATTCTACTTTTGCAATGTCTGCTAATTTTTTACTTTTTGTTCCTGTTACTCTAATTGTAACTTTTTTTACTGCAACTTTTTTTCCTAAATTTATTACTATTGTTCCATCACTTTCTATTACTGCTTGCCCTTCATTTGCAATTACTTTTGGAGTTGAGCCTGTAGTTGCTATTTTAGTTGTGTCTGAAACTACTGTTGATGCAAGTTTATATAATTTTTGAACTTTTGCTACTACTTCTCCTGCATTACCTATTGTTGTTATTATTGTTTTTTCTTCGCCATTTTCTTCATATACAATTTCTGTTTCTCCACTTTGAATGTTGTTATCAGGATTTGTAGATGGTGCTATAGTAATTTCTTCTGTTTCAGTTTTGTTTTCTTCTCCTAAATTAATTGTTAATTCTACTGGATTGCTTGCTGAAATTTCTTTTTGAGTATCTACTGGTCCTACTGAAACGAATTTATCATTATTTTTTAATATATCTTCTAATTTACCATTTGTTTCATCTATATGAGTATTTACATCTTGCTTAGCAAATGTGTCTTGATTTACTTCTACAATTTGGTCATACCCATAGTCTCCTTCTTGTGATGTTTGTTTTCCTTTATTTATTGCAATATATGATAAGTCAATTATATTAACTTCTTTGTCTCCATTTAGGTCATAATCTTTTTGTTTTTTCTCAATTGTACTTATCATTTGGTTTATATCAGTTTCACCTATTGCATTGTTTTGAGTGTTGATAGAACCAACTCCCATAACAGCTCTTTTTGTTGTTCCAGTTGATGTTGAATTAACATCAAAACTGTTTTGTATTTCTATAGTTGTTGCTTGACCACTTTTTACTGATATAATTTGTGAATATGTTTGATAGTTTTTTCCTGTTATCTTTAAGTTGTAATTTGTTAATTCTGTAGGATGAGTTGGAATATTTAAAAATTCATAATAAAGTTTTCCATTTCCTCCAGAACTACTACTTAAAGGTATTGGTTGTACTGTAGGGTCATTTTGACCATTTGTGTTTTTTTGTAATGTTACTGTAAAGTAATCTGCAGTTAGTGTATTGTTTGGTAACTTTAAGTTTATAGTTACATCTAATCTTCCTGGTATTCCTACAGATTCCTCTGGTGCATTAATTGTTTGTATGCCATAATCAATGTTTTCTATTGGCATATTTTCTGTAGCATTTGAATTATTTGAATTTTGTTTGCTACTTTCTGCTGCTGAATTATTATTTTCATCAGCTGGTTCTGTTTTCTTTGCATTTGTTTTACTGTTTGTAGTGTTTGTAGAGTTTTCATCTGCATTTACAGTATTGTC
Organism: uncultured Clostridia bacterium; assembly: GCA_947632475.1. Classification (GTDB taxonomy): domain Bacteria; phylum Bacillota; class Clostridia; order TANB77; family CAG-508; genus CAG-269. The sequence goes on from CANRPI010000038.1 coordinate 10,285, forward strand.
TTCTTCATCTGTAACTTCATTTTCTACATTGCCAGTTGATGTATTTTCGTTATTATTTGGTTTTTGTTCTGCTGTTACTGTATTTTCTACTTGTTGCTCTTTTTCTGTATTTTCTGCATCATTTGATACTTCTGCTGCTATTACTATCATATTTGGGCTTAATAACGCTAATACAATGCTTATTACAATTGCAAATTTAAACATTTTTTTCATAAATGTTCCTCCTTTTTGTGTAAATTAAAAAACGGCTTTTTATCTGTTCGTCGTTTTTCGGGATTATTATATCAAATATTTTCTTTTTTTACAAGTTTTTTCCGGTATATAATTATTACAATTTTATTACAAAAAAATGTGCCAGGAAAGACGCTTGTTCCTAGCACATTTGTGTCATGGTACGCTTCTTAATGGCACATTTTTTGTTTTTTATTTTATGTAAAATGAAAGACGAGTAGAACCATCGCTGTATGTTCCGTTTGGGCCATAATCGTGACGATAACTAGGTGAATTGTTATCAAGGTAAGTGCCACCTCTACCAACTCGACTATTACCGTAGTTACTTTCCAACGTCCATTCATAACAGCATCCTAATAAATCATATACATTACATAATTTATCATTTGCTTCACTTCCCGTTATTTTTTCATCTGATGAATTCTTACTTACACCTGAACACACTTATGTTTGTGTTATTAAACCTTTATTAAATTTTTCACCAGTTGATGTAGCATATAGTCTACCACAAATATTTGTATTATTATCATGTTCTGTACATTTTAATATGTTTCCATCTAAAGCAATGTTACATTGGTCATCTTCAGTTGATGTTTTACTTTTACACATAATCATGTCATTAATATTTTCTACTGGTATCCATACAAATTCATTTCCTTCTGAATCTGTTATTACTAATCCATCTTTAATTGTACTTTCTCCTTCTATTTTAGTTGGTGCAAATCCTGCTGGTATTGTTACTCCTTCAAATGTTGTATTTTTTGTATTTGTTGCTGCTTCTAACATTGCTAATTTTCTTTGTTCTTCTTCTGTTGCCTCTTCTGTCTTTTCTTCTGCCTTGCTCGCTCTTGTTAGTATTCCATTTTCTCCTGTTAACGTTGCTATGCTTACTCCTGCTAAGATTAATAATACTATGATTGTTAGTACTAATGCTATTAATGTTATTCCTGCCTTTTTCTTTAATTCTTCTTTCATTGATAAATCGACCTCTTTCTTTTGTTTTTTCTTCTCTTTTACTTTTAATTAAGTACAATACTTAATTAAATGATTATATTTTTTGTATATTAATAAATTACTAAAAAACACCTTTATATGATTAACTTATGCTCCGTATAATTCAGCTCTTGTTAATTTTTCATTTCTTATTCTTCATTAGAAATATCTTTTGTTTTTTCTCTTCTACTTTACCACATTTTTGGATTTTAATTAAATTATGCAAATCTTGCTTTATGTGTACTTTCTCGATTATTTATCTCCTCCATTATTGCTTTTTATAGTCCATATTCCTTTTCTTGTAGTTCCTTTCCTTTCTATAATATCTTTTTTCTTTAATTCTGCAATATTCCACCTTACAGCATCATACTTTATTTCATTAATTAATTCACTAATCTGTTTAACAGATATTGTAGGATTTTCTTTTATTATCTCTAGTATTTTATTTTGTATTTTACTTAATTGATTATGATAATTATTTGGGTAATTATTTGGGTAATTATTTTTATTTTTTCTCATATACAAAGTTAGTATAGTTCTATTAGGATTTAATTCATCTTTCCAATTAACACTAACAGAATGCTCAAAAAGAAAACTTGACCCAATATATCTTGTAGTTTATGCTATAAAGAACGAAAT